>CAUAGV010000228.1 GCA_958428675.1 uncultured Collinsella sp. | reverse complement strand
CATCGCCGACGGCTTGCTCGAGAACCCGCGTCCTCAGGCGGCTTTTGCCATGCACGTCAACAGCCAGTCGCCGCTCGGCCTAGTGCTCTATGGGAGTCCGGCGCTCTCGGGCGTGTACGGTTTCCGCATCACGCTGCAGGGCAAGGGTGGCCACGGTTCCAGCCCCGAGATTTGCATCGACCCCATCACGGCCGGCGTGCATGTGCACCTGGCGCTTCAGGAGCTTATCTCCCGCGAGGTGCCGGCGGCCAAGGAGGTCGCGCTTACCGTGGGTAAGTTCGCTGGCGGTCAGGCCGCAAATGTCATCCCCGACACTTGTGTGCTCGAGGGAACGCTGCGCGGCTTTGACGTCGAGCTCATGGCGCATCTTAAGACCCGCATCGCCGAGGTCGTCAAAGGCGTTGCCACGACCTATCGTACGCCGGCGACTATTGAGACGCTCTCGGATGTTCCCCCGCTCGTACTCGATGACGATATGACGCAGGCCTCGCTTGGCTACGTGGGCGCGGTGCTGCCCAAGGCTGCCTTCCTGCCGCTATTCCACGCCATGGCGAGCGAGGATTTCGCACTTATCTCGAGCGAGGTCCCAAGTGCGTACTTTACGGTGGGCGCGGCCGTGACCGATACGGACGAGCATTTTGCCCAGCATCATCCCAAGGCGCGCTTTAACGATGCCGAGCTTCCCCTCGGCGCCGCGGCTTATGCCGCCGTCGCTTTGGGCTACATCGCCGACCACAAGGAGTAATCCGTGTCCCAGCAGCACAAATTCTTCCCCGGCTGGCTCGTGGTGGCCTCCGGCTTTGTGATCATGGCCACGTGCTACACGATTTTCGTTAACTGCATGAGCCTGTTTCAGCCGCTCATCGTAAGCGACCTGGGCATCACGCTTGCGCAGTACAACATCTCCAACGCCATCTCCACCGTGGTGAGCGTTATCGGCTCGCTTGTCATTGGCCATGTCGCCGATAAGGTGAGCGGCCGCGTTTTGGGCTCCCTCACTGTAATCGCCACCTCTGCCGTTCTTGTCGGCATGAGCTTTGTCGGTGAGCTGTGGCAGGTCTACGTGCTCTTTGCCGTCTCGGGCTGCTTTGCCGTCGCCTCGACCCGCCTGCTCATCAGCCTGGTGACCGCCAACTGGTTTACGGCCAAGCGAGGCCTTGCCATCTCCATCGCGCTTTCGGGCTCGGGCTTTGGCGGCGCTATTCTGTCTCCCATCGTGAGCTCGCTCATCGTGAGCGTTGGCTGGCGTTCCGCCTTCCTGGTGCTCGCGGCTATCTGCATGGTGGCGGCGCTGCCCATCACGGCCTATTCCTTCCGCACCAAGCCTTCCGAGATCGGTCTTAAGCCGCTCGGCGAGAACCCGGGCGATCCGTCCGTCTCGACGGTTGGCGACAAGGACGAGCACACGGCCCCCGAGGTTAGCGTCGGCTGGTCTCGTATCAAGAAGAGCCCGGCATTTTGGCTGCTCGTCGTTGCCTTCCTCTTTATGGGCTTGGTCAATGGCGCCATCCTGCCCAACCAGGTTACCAACATGACGAGCGTTACCGTCAACGGCGCCAAGATCGTCACGGGCGGCCACGATCCCATGTGGGCGGGTACCGTGCTTTCGGCCTATATGGTTACCGTCGTTATTGCCAAGATTTCGCTCGGTGCGATCTATGACCGCTTTGGCCTGCGCTTTGGCAATATCCTTGGCTCCGTTGCGTGCATTATCGCCTGCGTGGCGCTGTGCTTTCCGACGACGGACCTCGGTCCTATTGTCGCCGCTGTGAGCTTTGGTATCGGAACGTGCATGGGCACCATCACGCCCACGATCGCCGCGTCCAAGCAGTTTGGCATGGCCGACCTCGGTAAGGTCACGGGCACCATCACCTCGCTCGAGATGGTTGGCGGCACCGTGGGCGCCATTGTCTCGGGCGTGCTGTTCGATGCCACGGGCTCCTTTGCGAGCACCTGGATCGTGTGCCTGGTGTGTTCTGTGGTCATGCTCGTATTCCTGCTGGCCTCGGAGCCCATCGCCGCCAAGCTGCGCGCAAGCGTGGCGGGGGAGTAGACGTCCGTCACTCTTTTCTATTTGCCCCGTTCTGTCCGTGGCTGCCCTGGAGGCCGAATAGATGCTCGTACCATCATTCGGTTTCCAAGGCGGCCACGGATCACAAACAGCGGCGGCGCATCTGGCCGAACGAGTCCCCATACCCTCGTTCGGTCAGACGCGCCGCCGCTGTTTGTGTTTGTGCCGTATAATGTCTACTACCTATGACGCGATACAAAAGAAAGGTGTTTGCCCATGCAGGCACAGAAGGCGGAGGGAACCCGCGACCTTATCGGCGCCGAGATGCGCGCCTGGCAAAAGATGCAGCAGATTGCGGCCGGCGTGTTCGAGCCGTTTGGCTTTAAGCCCATCGAGACGCCCGCGATCGAGCAGGTGGACGTCTTTGTCCACGGCATCGGCCAGTCGACCGACGTCGTGCGCAAGGAGATGTTCCGCGTGTTTAGCGGCGCCAACCTGGAGCGCGTCTTTACCGAAGGCACCGACACCAAGCTCAAGCCTAAGCAGCGCTTGGCGCTTCGTCCCGAGGGCACGGCCGGTGTGGTGCGCGCCGTCGTGGAGAACAA
>CAUAGV010000227.1 GCA_958428675.1 uncultured Collinsella sp. | reverse complement strand
GACGACGACATCGTTACCCTCGACGAGCTCGAAGGAGAACTCGCCGTCCCTGAGGTCGCGCCCGGTCAGGACCTTGGTCGCGGTGATCTGGTCCTCGACAGGCTTCACGCTATAGGTGTTCTTGAACTCGGTCTCGCCCGAGATCTTTTCAACATCAGCCTTAAGCCCACCCGTGGCCTTAACCGCCACGGTCACCTTGAACGTGGCAACGTTCTCGCTGTAGGTGATGCCACCGGCGCCGCCCTTGACCTCGCGGACCTCATAGGTGTACTCGCCCGGCTTGTTGTAGGTGATCTCGCCGAAGTCGATAGCTGCCTTGCCCTTGTCTAGGTCAGCCTTGTGCACGATCGCGGTCGCGGGTGCGGGCATCGGGGCGTCATTCTCGGACGTCGCGGAGAGCTCAAACTTAAACTCGTCCGTATCCGTCCAATCGCGACCCTCAAGCACCTTGGTCAGGCCAAAGCTCGTCTTGGTATCCACCGTTGCCGGCGTCATATCAAAGCTGATCTTGCCGTTATTGCCCAGGTGCGAATGCACGTGCGTGGAAGTCGCAACGGAGGAAAGGTCATTCCACCTGGGGTTAAGCACGTCGGGCGCGGTCTCGGTCTTGTTGCCGTTCGCCTCCACATCGTCCTTGGTGGTATGCAGTTGGTCGATATAGGCCAAGCGCGCGGTTCCCTTATTAAAGGACCAATAGCCGTCATCTTTGACCAGAGCGCCGTCGTAGCTGGCGATCTCGTGCCCCTCAAACTCCACAACGGCATAGTCGTCCTTCGGCTTGCCGTTTGCGCCCATCGCCACAAACTCGTCTTTGTAGTAATAGACGTCGTTGCCCTGCGGCTTTACCGTCGCGCGCTGGGTGCATTCCTTGTCCGTGTAGATAGGCGTGATTTTTTGGAAGTAATAGTAGCTGTTGGTATCGGCGGGCTCAAACTCGGCGACAACATCGCCCAGCTCGCCGCCCGACCACTTGTTGGCTAGGAAGTAGACCGTCTGGTTATCGGCACCCTTATGTTTCTCGATATACTTCTTGAGTCCGTCATCGGGCGCAAACAGGTTGTTACGCGCGGCGTCCTTGACGCTCGAGGTGTATTTAATCTGAATAGGCTTGATGTCATTGAGCGACGTGCGCTCAAAGATCCCGTTTTCCATGTCCACGTGATAGCGGATCAGCGGAATCAGCGATGCGGGAATCTTGACCGTCACGATATCGCCCTGCTGCGCGTTGGCAGAGCGCTCGACGGTGATGACCAGGTCCTTGGCCACGCCCGAAAACTCGTACGTGTCCGTATTGCCCTTGGTTGTCTTGGTCACTTCATCAAAGGGGACGCCATTAATCTGAGCGCTGACAAACGTATCGACCTGCATAAAGTCGCCCAGCTCATCACTAAAGGTGATGTAGCCGGACTTGCTCTCGTCGTAACCATCCTCGATCTGAGTGGGAGAGCCCTTGCCCGAGGTGATAGAGCTCGAGATATCATCAAACACCTTCTTGAGCTCATCGGCGTTCGACGCAGCCTTGTAGAAATCGGAATTCTCCGTGCGCTTACCAAGCTCATTGGTTGTGTAGGACGTGGCGTTTGGATAGTTGCTCGACACGGCGTGCATGAACTTGTTTTCGTTGCTCGTCCAGTAGTTCGTAGGATCGGCAGCGGGATTCGCACCATCAAAGATGCCGATCGTATAAATGTCGGCACCTTTATTCTTGAGACTCTTGGCGCTTTTGACGGCGCTATCGGCAACACTTGCTTGGAATTCACTAGAGCTCGTAGGTGAACCATCAGTGAAGAAGACAACGATCTTCTTGGCGTCGGCGCGACCAAACGAAAATACCCCATCAGCCAGCTGTAAGCCATAGTCGGCGTGCGTGGCGCCATTAGGACTGATGGAGTTGACCGTACTCTTAAGGCTCGTCGCGTCATCGCCCTTGCAGGACGTCAGCTTCTTCATGGTCTGCGAGTAGTTGTACCTATACCCCGACTCCCAATACGTGTCGTTGCCGACCCAATCAGCCCTAGTTCCCGCAAACTTTACGATGGCAACCTGATGCTGCTTGGAATCATCTTCGATCTTTGCATTCTGCTCGGCAATAGCGTCGATAAAGGAACTGGCAGCGTTCTTAAGTGCGGTGATGCGTTTGGTCTGATCATTGCCGCCCATGCTCTTATCCATCGAGCCGGAGGCATCAAGCACCATCACGATATCGAGCGGTTTAGTGACCAGCGACGTTGTGTCAGAAGTCGAAGACATCGTGGAGAGCGTTGTCACAAAGTCGGACTTTTCGTCCTCTGCGGGCTCGACCGTCTGGTCCGTCCAGATTCGGCCTACATAACGTGTCGTCTGGTCCTGCTCGCCGCCCGACGCCCAGTATTGCCAGCGGCCGGTAGTGTCGGGGTCGACTATCTTTTTGCTCGCCGTCGGTCCGTCCATTCCGGTGCTGGACCTGGCGTTGGCCTCGGGCAGCATGGCAAATGCTGCAGCTGGCAACACCAGCACTACGGCCAGTATCACCGCCAAGAGACCCCTCGTGTACTTACTCATCGCGTCTCCCTTCTCGCGGTCTCAGACCTTGCATCAGCCTAAAGTTACGAAATGAGACACAATTAGGGCAGGTGACACATGTTCCAGATTCGGTTTTGGGCGTGAGAC
>CAUAGV010000226.1 GCA_958428675.1 uncultured Collinsella sp. | reverse complement strand
TGCCGTCCTCGAGTACGGCGACAACCTGACGCTCGGTTCGTTCCATCATGCCCGTCTTGACGATACCTGTGGACTTACAGCCCCGTGCCTGCTCGATGTTGCTATCATCGGAGTCGATGATTCCGGCTTGGTCCATGCGCGCAGGGAGGTTCATGGAAGCCTCGAAGATTAGACTTACCGTTCCCGAGGGGATTGATCCCTCGCGCGTTTTGGGCGCCGGCGACGGCGTCCTTCGTGCGCTCGAGAGCTTGGTTCGTGCTCATGTGGTCGCCCGTGGCGATAGCATCTCCGTGAGCGGCGACCCGAACGAGGTCGAACTCGTGGCGCGCTTTTTCGAGCATGCTTTTCGCGAGGCGGCCGCCGGGCGCACGCTGTCTGCCGACGATGTTTCTCGCTGTCTGGCCGTCTTACGCGACGGTGAGCACGAGACTACGTCGCTTCGCGATGACGTGCTGCTTTCGTATCGCGGCCGCGTCATTCGCCCCAAGACGCTCGGGCAAAAGCGCTATGTGGATGCCATCCGCTCGCATACCATCACGTTTGGCTTGGGTCCTGCCGGTACCGGTAAGACCTATCTGGCCATGGCGCTCGCCGTTGCCGCGCTCAAGCGTCACGAGGTGGGTCGTCTGATCTTGACGCGTCCGGTTGTCGAGGCGGGGGAGAATCTGGGCTTTTTGCCCGGTACCCTTGAGGAAAAGGTCGATCCCTACATGCGTCCGCTCTACGACGCCCTTTTTGACATGATGGATCGCGAGCGAACCGATGAGCTTATGGAGCGCGGCGTGATCGAGATCGCCCCGCTTGCCTACATGCGCGGCCGCACGCTGAGCGATGCTTTCGTGGTACTCGACGAGGCGCAAAATACCACGCCCGAGCAGATGAAGATGTTCCTGACGCGCCTGGGCTTCAACTCCAAGTTTGTGATTACCGGCGACCTGAGTCAGCGCGACCTGGTTGGTCGTCGCGGCGGTCTTGCTGACGTTGAGCAGATTTTGGGCCGTGTCGACGATGTCGCATTTTCGCACCTCGAGCGTGCCGACGTGGTGCGCCATGCCTTGGTGGGACGTATCGTCGAGGCATACGATGCTTATGATGACGTGTGCGAGCAGCGCCCGCGCGACCGAAAGGAGTCCCGTTGAGTGTATTGATCAGCAACGATGCCGAGCTCGATACGCTGCTCGATGCCCAGGAGGTGGAGCACATCTGCGAGGTTGTGCTTGCCGCCGAGGGCGTTGAGCGTGAAGTCGAGATTTCCCTTTCGTATGTCGACGAGGACGAGATGCACGAGCTCAACCACGAGTGGCGCGGTATCGACCGCACCACCGATGTGCTCTCGTTTGAATGCGACTCGGCCTTTGACGAGGATATTCCCGCCGACGAGACGCTCGAGCTCGGCGATATCATCTTGGCCCCGCAGGTTATTGCCCGTCAGGCCCCCGGTTTTGGCAATAGCTCCGCTGACGAGTGTCGTCTGATGCTCGTACACGGCATGCTGCACTTGCTGGGCTATGACCATATCGAGGACGACGAGGCCGAGGTCATGGAGGCCCGCGAGGACGCAATCCTGCGCGATCTGGCGTTCGAGCGCGGCGAGGACCCCAAGCTAGTCCACGTCGGCCCCATCACCAACCACGCCCACGACTAGGAGCCGTCTATGATTCCCGGATCGAACAAGGACCATCCGTCCTTCTTAAAGTCGTTTTCCTACGCCATGGAGGGCTTCGTTACCGCCGTCAAGACCGAGCGCAACATCAAGGTCATGCTCGTGGCGGGCGTGTGCACCGTCATTGCCGGCTGTATCGTGGGCCTCGACATTGCCGAGTGGGCCACGATTATCATCTGTTGTGGCCTGGTGATTCACGGCGAGCTGTGCAACACCGCTATGGAGGCTATCGTCGACCTAGCGACCCAGGAGCTCCATCCGCTGGCCAAGCGTGCGAAGGACATCGCCGCCGCCTCTGTTTACATTCTTTCCATCACCGCCGCAATTGTGGGCGTGCTGGTATTTGCCCACGCGCTCGGCTTTATTTAGAAAGGGATTCCCATGTCCGACAATATGCAGTCTGCCGATGAGATTTTGGACGACGAGTCCCTGGACGCGGTGGATACCGAGGAGCTCGAGGAAGTCGAGGAGTTCGACCCGTTTGAGGGCATGAGCGATGAGGAGCTCGACGCCCTGTGCGACGAGGACGACAACCTCGCGGGCTTTGGCGACGTGGAGCCCGGTTTCCGCAGCGGCTTTGTGGCCCTGGTCGGTCGTCCCAACGCCGGCAAGTCTACGCTGCTCAACGCCTGCTATGGCAAGAAGGTCGCCATCACTTCGCCGGTGGCCCAGACGACCCGCCGCCGCATGCGCGCCGTCGTCAACCGTCCCGGCTACCAGCTGGTCTTTGTCGATACCCCGGGTATTCATAAGCCCAAGGACGGCCTGGGATCCGAGCTCAACAAGAGCGCGCTGTTCGAGCTGAACGATGTTGATGTCGTCGCGTTTTTGATTGATGCCACCAAACCGATCGGCAGGGGAGACGCCTGGGTTGCCGAGCGCGTCAGATGCGCCCGTTGCAAGAAGGTCCTGGTGCTCACTAAGGCCGATGAGGCCGACCCCGCACTGGTCATGGAGCAGCTCAAGGCAGCCCACGAGCTCATGGAATATGACGACGAGATCGTGACGT
>CAUAGV010000225.1 GCA_958428675.1 uncultured Collinsella sp. | reverse complement strand
TCATGAGCGGGCCGAAGAGCTTGCCGATTGACGAGGTGCCGGCGCGCTGCATGGCAAATAGGCCGCAGATAATGATGATGGTGATGATGATGACGTTGGTCTGGCCGTCGCCCAGCAGCGCATGGCCCCATTCGATGGTGCGCAGACCCTCGATGGCTGTGGTGACCGTGACGGCGGGGGTGAGGATGCCGTCGGCAAGCAGTGCCGCGCCGCCGATCATGGCGGGGAGAATCAGCCATGGCGCCACCTTGCGCACGAGACTGAACAGGGCGAAGATGCCGCCTTCGTTGTGGTTGTCGGCCTTCATGGCGATTACCACGTACTTGACCGTGGTCACGAGCGTCATGGTCCAGATGACGAGCGAAAGCGCGCCCAGGATCATGTCCTCGCTGACGGTACCGATGCCGCCGTTGTTGGCGACGATTGATTTCATGGTGTACATGGGGCTCGTGCCGATGTCGCCATAGACGACGCCGAGCGTTACGAGCAGCATGCCAGCGGAGAGGGGGATGGCTCCGTGCCCGCCTTGCCCGCGCTGGTCTTGGAGGTTTGCCTCCAGTTTGTTGTGTGCCACGAGGACTCCCTTAGACATCCGGTTATCTGTCTAGGACAAAAAACTTTATGCCGTCTTTATACATACAAGAGCAGTTTGGCACATCGGGTTATTTTAGACAATAATCCTCAGCTGGGGATTATTTATCTACGCAGGTAGCATTTCAAAGCAGGGGCTTTTAAGCACGTGCTGTCTGGGCGATGCCAGCCTTGGCGTTTGCGCGTTTGCCGGCGAGTTCGCAAAAAACCGCGCCGCCGATGATAAGTGCGGCGCCCATCAGGCGGACCGGTGTTATGGCTTCACCCAAAAGGGCGGCCGAGAACACGACCGCCGAAAGCGGCTCGAGGTAGCCGACGACGGCGACGGTCTGGACGGGCAGCTTGGCGACGGCGCTAAAGTAGAGCAGGCAACCAATGCCGGTGTTGACGACGCCGAGCATAGCGACGGCGCGCCAATCAATGCTGGCGGCGACGCCGGCGGACAGGAACGAGGGAGCGCCCTGCGTGATGAGCGTGAGGGCCAGTGCGGTCACAAAGGCGGCGCTCACTTGGAGTGCGGAGTTCTCGAGGCCCTCGATGTGCGGCGCACCCTTGCTGGCGATGACCATCAATGCATAGCAGAAGGCCGAGGCGATTCCACAGACGATGCCCGCAATGGGCATATTGCCGCCTAGACCTTGCGCTGCAATGAGAAAAGCACCGCAGGCGACGGCGACAAAGCCGGCGATTTTGCCGCCGGTCAGCTTTTCGCCAAAAATGAGCGGGGAGAGGGCCATAACGATGATGGGGCCACAGTAATACAACAGCGAGGAGATACCAACGCCGATCGTCTGATAGGCGCGGAACAGGAAAATCCAGCTGGCGCCCAGCGCGGCGCCCGAGACGATGAGCGCTGCGGCCTCGCGGGGGCGAGACGGAGCCTGCAGGTTATGGCGCTTGGTTATGAAGAGGATGGCGGCAAGGGTGAGAGCGCCCAAAAACGTGCGCAACAGTACGATATCGGAGCTCGGCAGCGCGATGGCAGCGGCGATGATGCCGTTGGAGCCAAACAATAGCAATGCTGCTAAGTACGTAAACAATCCGTTGTTCATGTGCTGACATCCCCTCTATATCCGAGCATGTTCACTATGGGTGAACTGGCTTTAGAAGAAAAGCGAATATAATGCATGGATAACATGACAAAAACTCATGTAAAGGTGGAGGGGTGCCGTGGAAACGAATATTCAAAAGATGCAGGTGCTGCTCGAGACCGTGCGGGCCGGCAGTTTTACGCGCGCCGCCGAGCGGCTGAGCTATTCGCAGTCGGGCGTGAGCCGCATGGTGGGCGACCTTGAGACCGATTGGGGTTTTAAGGTGCTCGACCGCAGCCGCGAGGGTGTGGTGCTTTCTGCCGATGGGCGGCAGATCATGCCGGCGGTTGAGGCGCTCTGCGAGGAGTTTGGCCGCCTGCAGCGACACGTGGACGAGATGCGTGGGCTCATGCGCGGCAAAATCTGCATCGGTACGTTTTCGAGTGTGGCGACCCACGTGTTGCCGCCGGTGATTGCGCGTTTTCGCGCCGATCACCCGGACGTCGATTATGAGTTGCTGATGGGCGATTACTCAGAGATTGAACAATGGGTGGCAGAGGGCCGCTGCGATCTGGGCTTTATCCCGCGTGAGCCACGCGGCGCCGGCATGGCGTCGCGACCGTTGGTGCAAGACGAGTTGATGGCCGTGGTGCCAGCGGACTCCTCGCTTGCCACGGCGGAGGTCGTTTCTCTTGCCGATTTAGCCAACGAGCAGTTTATTCTGCTAGAACGCGGCACCGATGACGAGATTACGCCGCTGTTCCGTCGGGCGGGACTGACGGTGTGCTCCAAGCTGTCGACCTGGGATGACTATGCGATTATGGCCATGGTCGAGGACGGCCTGGGCGTGAGCATTCTTCCCGCGCTCATCTTGCGCCGCTGTCAGTTCGATGTTGCCGTGCGTTCGCTCGAGGGACATCCCCATCGGCAGATCAATGCGATATATCGCACGGCTGACGTTTCGCTTGCCGCCGCTCGATTCCTTGAATACCTCTAAACGCGTACACGTCATTGTCCGCTTTGGGCAAATCTCGGAGTCCGGTACGTTTTCTTATGAAATTGAACTTTCGAATGAG
>CAUAGV010000224.1 GCA_958428675.1 uncultured Collinsella sp. | reverse complement strand
GCCCTTAAGACCGCGGGTCATGGCACCCGACGGATAGACGCGGCAGTGACCGACCTCGGCAGCGCGGGACTTGACGAACTCCACGACGGTGCCGTTATCGGTGACGGGATCGGTGTTGGGCATGGCGCACACGCCGGTAAAGCCGCCCTTGGCAGCTGCGCGGGTGCCGCTCTCGATGTCCTCTTTGACCTCGTAGCCGGGCTCGCGAAGGTGAACGTGCATATCCACCAGGCCGGGGACGAGGTACTTGCCGGAAAGGTCGCGGACCTCGGCTCCCTCGACGGCGAGATTCTCGCCGACCTCGGCGATCTTGTCGCCATCAATCAGGACGTCAACGACACCGTCAAGCTCGACGGACGGGTCGACGACGTGGGCATTCTTAAGAAGCAAGGCCATTATCGGCACCTCCAAGCAGCAGATACAGGATAGCCATACGCACGCAGATACCGGCGTAGACCTGCTCCAGGATGACGGAGCGTTGCGGGTGGTCGGCCATATAGGAGTCGAACTCGACACCGCGGTTGATGGGGCCCGGGTGGCAGATGATCGCGTCGGGCTTCATGAGCTTCTCGCGGTCCTTGGTCAGGCCGAAGAGCTTGTGGTACTCGCGAATGGTCGGGAACGGGGCACCCTCGAGGCGCTCCTGCTGCACGCGCAGCATGTAGACGACGTCCAGCTCGGGCAGGACGGAATCGAGATCGCTCGTCACGTGGTCGCAGCCCAGGACCTCGGGTGCCGGAGGCAGCAGCGTGCCGGGGGCGACGGCGTAGGTCTCGCAGCCCATGATCTTAAGGGCGGGGATCAGCGAGCCGCAGACACGGGAGTGGGAGATGTCGCCGACGACAGCGACCTTCAGACCGTGGAAGTCACCCTTGTGCTGCCAAATAGTGTACAGGTCCAGCAGGGCCTGCGTGGGGTGGTTGTGCTTGCCGTCGCCGGCGCAGATAACGCTCGCGGGCGAATTCTGCGTGACGATATAGGGCGCGCCGGCGTGCTTGTCGCGCACGACGATGCAGTCGATCTTGTAGGCGTTGAGGGTCTCGACGGTGTCGACGAGGCTCTCGCCCTTGACCGTAGAAGTCGAGGAACCGCCAAAGTTGAGGCTGTCGGCCGAAAGGCGCTTCTCGGCGAGCTCGAAGGAGCTGCGGGTGCGCGTCGAGGGCTCGTTGAACATGTTGACGACGGTCTTACCCTTGAGCGTGGGGACCTTCTTGATCGCACGCTCGTTGACCTCGGAGAACGCCTTGGCGGTCTCGAGGATGAGCTTGATGTCCTCTTCGGAGTACTCGGTAATGTCGATCAGGTGCTTATGGTTGAACGCCGGTACTACTCACCTCCCAGCGGCGCAGAACCCACGTGGGAGCCCGGCGCGACGTCGTTGATCTCGACGGCGGTGTGGCCGTCGACTTCCTTCATATATAGATGCACGTTCTCCTCATGCGACGAGGGAACGTTCTTGCCGACAAAGTCCGGCGAGATGGGGAGCTCGCGGTGGCCGCGGTCAACGAGGACTGCCAACTCAATGCGGCTCGGACGGCCCAGGTCCATGACGGCGTCGAGAGCGGCGCGGATGGTACGGCCCGTATACAGGATGTCGTCCACCAGCACGACGCGCTTGCCGTCGACGCTAAAGGGAATGTTGGTGGCGTGGATCGCGGGAGCGAAATTGGTCGCATAGTCATCGCGGTAGAAGCTGATGTCCAGGCTGCCGAGCGGAACTTCGACGCCCTCGATCTCCTTGATCTCCTCGGCGAGCTTCTTTGCCAGAAGGTCGCCGCGCGTGACGATGCCGACCAGAGCGAGGTCTTCACAGCCCTCGTTGCGCTCGAGAATCTCGTGCGCGATGCGGGTCATCGCTCGATTGACGGCGGTCTCGTCCATGATGACCGCCTTGGGGGAAGTCGTGCCCATCGATCTCCTTCCTCACATGTCTTGACTGCTGACACAGTCAAAAAAATAGATGCCCGACCGCTTAAAGCGGACCAGACACCCACAGGAAAGGCTGCTCTTTGGCAGCTATGTAATTCCATGTGGGTATCTCGTACCCCTTTAATGGTCAAGGGATAGTGTAGCCAACCTCGAGCTTAATTGCGAGCATAAATACAGAGCAATCCGTAAACGGAGCCCAATGCTCCATAAACCTATATATATTTGTGGGACGAGCTTGAAAACACACGCACGAGCTGGCATAATCCCCTCTGCTGCACGCAAATCGGATCTACGTCCAGGGCCGTGGCGTGAGCACTATCGCCAAAAGAGGAATATCTCTGTGTAGATTACGCACAGGGAGCTGCTTCTGTGCTATAGTTCAGGCTTGTTTGTTAACGCGACATGTTCGTTTGTCGCCCAAGGAGGGTCAGTTATGTCCAAAGTTTGCGAAGTTTGCGGTAAGCACCCCGTTGCCGGTCGCTCCATCAGCCACTCTCACCGCGTCACCAACCGTAAGTTCCGCCCCAACATCCAGCGCGTTTACGTCGTCGTCGATGGTCACCGTCGCAAGATGAACGTTTGCTCCACCTGCCTCAAGTCCGGCAAGGTTGCGCGCTCCTAAATAAGGTCTTACCAACAAGTACCTCGGACTCTCCGGGTCAAAGACCTCGCGTTCATATAGAACTTACCAAAGGCGTCCTCCCCCACGGAGGACGCCTTTTTGCACTCATTGGGGACAGACTTACATGAGTGGTTTCACGCATTGGGGACAGACG
>CAUAGV010000223.1 GCA_958428675.1 uncultured Collinsella sp. | reverse complement strand
GGGTGCCGACCGCTCCATCGTCTCGAACATCGCCGGCACCACGCGCGATGCCATCGACACCGTTGTCGAGCGCGACGGCAAGCACTACCGCATGGTCGACACCGCGGGCATTCGCAAGAAGAGCACCGTGTACGAGAATATCGAGTACTACTCCATGGTCCGCGGCCTGCGCGCCATCGACCGCGCCGACGTGGCGCTGCTCGTCGTCGACGCCTCCGTGGGCGTCACCGAGCAGGATCAGAAGGTCATGGGCCTTGCCATCGAGCGCGGCTGCGCCATCGTGGTGCTGCTCAACAAGTGGGACCTGCTCGACGATGACCGCAAGCGCGAGGCCTGCATGGAGACCGTCGACCGCCGTCTGGGCGTCATGGCTCCCTGGGCCCAGTACTTGCGCATCTCGGCCCTGACCGGCCGCAGCGTCGAGAAGATCTGGGCGATGGTCGACGCAGCCGAGAAGACGCGCTCGCAAAAGATCAGCACCTCGCGCCTCAATACGTTCCTCACCGACCTGCGCGAGTTTGGCCACACCGTGGTAGACGGCAAGCGTCGCCTGCGCATGCACTACGTGACCCAGACGGGCGTCAACCCGCCGACGTTCACGTTCTTCGTCAACCACAGCGACCTGGTCAACGACACCTACCAGCGCTACGTGGAGAACCGCATGCGCTCGACCTTCGATTTTGCCGGCACGCCCATTCGACTCTTCTTTAGGAAGAAGGAGCAAAAGGATGCATAATCCGATTCTGCTGACCGCCATCTGCGCCGTGGTCTCGTTCTTTATCGGAGCGATTCCGTTTGGCCTGATCTTGGGCCGTGTGTTTAACCACACCGACATTCGCAAGGCGGGCTCCGGCAACATCGGCACCACCAACGCCCTGCGCGTAGCCGGCCCCAAGGTGGCCGCGCTCACGCTGCTGCTCGACTGCCTTAAGGGCGCCATCTGCGTCCTTATCGCGCGTCCGCTCATTGCCGACTTGGGCTATGGCTTCCCTGTGAGCATTATGGCCCCCGGCGCTCCCGGCGACTGGATGCTCGGCGTCATCTGCCTGGCTGCGGTGTGGGGGCACATCTTCTCGCCCTACCTCAATTTCCACGGCGGCAAGGGTATCGCCGTTGGTCTGGGCGTGATTCTTGCCTGGTACTGGCCCATTGGCCTGTCGCTGCTGGGCATGTTTATCGTGGCCGTCGCCATCACCAAGTATGTGTCGGTGGGCTCGCTCGCCGCCGCCATCGGTCTTCCCATCGCTGCTTGCGCGGTCTTTCCGTACAGCAGCCTGGGCCTCAAGTTCTGCATGGCGCTGATCGGCATCACTGTGGTGTGGGCCCATCGTGCGAACATCAAAAAGCTCATGACTGGTAAGGAGTCCAAGCTCTCGTTTACCAAGCGCGTCACCGAGCCCGACGATAAGTAGGAGAGAGTCATGAATGTTGCGCTGATTGGCTCCGGCTCCTGGGGAACCGCCGTCGCCGGCCTTGCCGCCGCGCGAGCCGAGCGCGTGACCATGTGGGCCCACAGCGAACAGACGGCCGCCGGCATTAACGCCGAACACCGTAATCCTCGCTACCTAGTGGACTATGAACTGCCGACCAACGTTGATGCCACGACGGATCTGACCCAGGCGCTCGACGGCGCCGAGACCATCATCTTTGCCGTTCCTTCGACGCACCTGCGCAGCGTGTGCCACCAGGCGGCTCCCTTTATCGCCGCCAATACCCCGGTGCTCTGCCTCACCAAGGGCATTGAGCCCGAGTCCGGCCTGCTCATGAGCGAGGTCATCGCCAGCGAGATCGGCAACGAGTCACGTGTGGCGGCGCTCTCGGGCCCCAACCATGCTGAGGAAATCTGCCGCGGCGGGCTATCTGCCGCCGTCATCGCCAGCGAAGATCCGCAGATAGGAGAGACCTTTAAGGACCTGCTCCTATCCACGGCCTTCCGCATCTATCTATCGCAGGACATGACCGGTGTTGAGGTTTGCGGCGCTATGAAAAACGTCATCGCCATCGTGTGCGGCATCTCCGCCGGTAGCGGTGCGGGCGACAACACGCTCGCCCTCATCATGACGCGCGGCCTGGCAGAGATCAGCCGCCTGGTGCACGCCCGAGGCGGTCAAGCTATGACCTGCATGGGGCTTGCCGGCATGGGCGACCTCATTGCCACCTGCACCTCGGAGCATTCGCGCAACCGTACCTTTGGCTACGAGTTTGCCCACGGCGTGTCGCTCGACGAGTACCAGGCGCGCACGCATATGGTGGTCGAGGGCGCCGTCGCGGCCCGCAGCGTCAGCGAGCTCGCCCGTTCACTGGGCGTAGACATTCCGCTCACCTTTGCCGTGGAGCAAACGCTCTACAACGGTGTTACTTTGGATAGGGCGCTCGAGATTCTTACCGATCGCGTCCCTTCTCAAGAGTTCTACGGACTCACCGACTAGCGCAGAAAGGCTTCTACCATGGGTTCCATCAAAATCGCTCCGTCCGTCCTTTCGGCCGACATGGCCAACCTCAAGGGCGAGCTCGACAAGATCGCCGGCGCCGACTACGTGCACTTCGACGTTATGGACGGTCACTTTACCGGCAACCTCACCTTTGGCGTTGACATCCTCAAGGCCGTCAAGCGCTCCACCAACGTGCCGGTCGATGCGCACCTCATGGTGTCGAACCCCGACGAGACGGTCGATTGGTACGCCGACGCCGGTGCCGATATGATCACGGTCC
>CAUAGV010000222.1 GCA_958428675.1 uncultured Collinsella sp. | reverse complement strand
CAGCGGGCAGGCAGGCGTTTTGAGCACCTGCCCAGAATCGTCGATTGTCGTCGTGTGGGCGACGAGCTCAACGTGGTTATGGAATACATCGAAGGGGAGACGCTCGGGGCGCTGGTGGACCGTCTGGGGGCTACCCCCGATTATGCGCGCGAAATGTATCCTGCCCTATGCGATGCCGTGGGCGAGCTCCACGCCGGTTTTGCAATGGCGGGGGAGACGTCGGCGCCGGTGATCCATCGCGACCTCAAGCCGTCGAATATCATCGTGACGGGTGTCAACTATACGTCTGATGACGGCCTGACGTTTTCGTCGCTGGTGATTATCGACTTGGGGATTGCGCGCGTATGGCGCGATGGTGCCGATGCCGACACCGTCAAGTTCGGCACGCGACCCTATGCGCCGCCCGAGCAGTATGGGTTTGGGCAGACGAGTGTGCGCAGCGACGTCTACGCACTTGGCGCCCTGTTGTTCTTCTGCTTGACGGGAGCCGACCCTAAACCAGGGCTCGACATGCGCGAGCAATGCGAGGCGCGTGGCATTCCCACTCCACTTGCCGATGCCGTCTGCATGTCGATGGCGCTCGACCCGGCCAAGCGTTTTGCGAGTGCGGAAACGTTGGGACGGGCGACGCGCTCGGCATACGATCTGAGCCGCCCCGTGCGGCCTCCTACACCTGCGCCTGTCCGTACTCCGGCCTCGGAGACGGTGTTGATGCTCCAAGGGCTCCAGAACCCTGCAGGGCTTCCTAGGCCTGCCGCCTCCGCTGCATGCGGTCTGCTCTCTCGCGTTCCGGAGTCTCTGGGGCGCATTTGGAATACGCTTGTCTGCTTCTCGCTACTTGTGTTCTTTGCCGGAAGTCACTTTGCCGTCTTTCACCCCACGGGAGCAAACCAAAGCTACCCGACGTGGTTTCTCATAATCGAGTACTTTTTCTTTGTCGATGGCCTTATGGTGCTTATGCATTTTGCGCTGCTCGATAAGCGCCGTCTTCGTCGGCGATTCGCACTGCTCGACAGCTATCGCGGCAAGAAACTCGCGAAACTCTGGCTCAAGGCATTGGGTGTGCTGCTCCTATGCATGATCGTCATAGTCGCGGTTGCCAATGCGACCGGCGTCGTCGATACCTCCGCTACCTAAAAGAAAAGGGCCCCATTGGGGCCCTTTGCAGTTGCGTTTAGATGCGGTTCATCTGAGCGGCGACTTTGTTGTACCAGTCCTGCCACGTGGGCGGGCAGTACTTTTTGGCCGCTGCCGGGGTAAGGGTGGAGCCGTAGTTGGCGCCCAGATAGGCAACGTGAGCGGAGATGCCCTCGCTCCAGCTGCCAAAGCTGCGCCAACCGCCGCCACGGGCACTCCAGCCCCAGGCGTTGTAAGAATTGGCGCAATAAGCACCCTTGGTGCTCTCGATGCAGGCGATGGCGGGGGACCAACGGGGGTCGACACCGGTATTCCAAGCGGCGACGGCAAAGTTATAGCCCTGGCCTGCCATGGGGGAGCCGGCGAGATAATTGTCGATGCGGCTCGTCCACTCATTAATGAACGAATCGTAATCGGAGCTACCGGTATTGGCGTTGTTCACCGTGGTGTCGATGGTGGTGTTGGTGTTGGTGGCCTGGCTGCTGGAATTGCTGCCGCTTACGCCCTCGCCCGAGAGCTTCTCGGCGGCAGCGGCCTTATCGGCCTCAAGCTTGGCAAGCTCGGCGGCATTTTCCTGCTCGGCTTTTGCCTGTGCCTCGCTGCGGAGCTGCTGGGCCTGAGCCAACGCATCCTCGGCGTTTTTCTGCTCTGCCTCAAGCTGAGACTTGGCCTGCTGGAGCTCAGCCTTGTTCTGCTCGAGTTCGGTTTGCATGTTATTGAGCTGTTCGATCTCGTCGACGCTCGAGCTCGTGATCTGGTTGGTGTATTTGCAGGTCGTGATGAACTCACCCAGGCTCTGCGCGTTGACTAGGAAGCTCACGATGGGGTTGGTGCCCTTCTGATACTTGTACAGATCGCGCATGGCGGAGCTTGCCTTGGCCTGCTGCTCGGGAAGCTTAGCCTCGATTTCCTCGATGCTTGCCTCATTGGAGTCAATCTGCTTTTGCAGGTCATCGAGTTTGGTGCGGGCGTCGTTGTAGGCGCTCGTGGCGGCTTCGATCTTCTGCTGGGCTGCGGAAAGCTGGTCCTGCGTTGCCTGCGAGGCGGCATACGCCGCAACGGGGGAGAGCATCGGCGTGGCCGTCAGCGCAACGGCGAGCGCGGCGCTCGTGATGATACGAGCCGGCTTCGACGCAATGAGCGCTGCGGCGCGATGATTCGAATGCTGCATCCAGTCCCTCTGCAATCAATCGTAGGTTATGGTTCGAACGGTATTCTACTACTGCTTTCGACCTCAACTTGAACCTTAAAGGTTCCAAAGGGTCAAGTTGAACTTGAGGCTTTGGCTTTGACCTGCAGTTATGATGAATTGTTGAGAAACCATAGAGTTCAACTTTAACGTTACAGAGCCCTGTTTGAGAGGAGTTTTGGGATGTAAAAGCTATCTCAACATGGGGTTTTACAACTACAGCGTGCCCTCCTGACGAGCCTGCTCAATCTCTTCGAGGGCCTCGGCAGGGGTGAACGAGCAAGTGCCGTCGCCGGGCTTGACCACCTGGATGTCGTCGCCGGTATGAACCTCTCCGCCCTTTAGTACCACGCCAAAAACGCCCTCGTGGGGAAAGACGCAGTCGCCGGCGAGATAGTAGATGGCACAGCGTGTGTGGCAGACCT
>CAUAGV010000221.1 GCA_958428675.1 uncultured Collinsella sp. | reverse complement strand
GGACGGCCGCCGCCTTTCCAAGCGCGACCGCGATTTGGACCTGGGCGAGCTCCGCGCCCGCTTTGGCACACCCGAGGCACTGCTGGGCTGGCTCGCCGGGCAAACTGGCATCGCGCCGGACGCCACGCCGCGCTCTGCCGAGCAATTGGTCGAGCACTTTAGCTGGGATGTTATCTGCGCGCACCGGGAAAGCATCACCATAACGGCCGAGTAGTCAAACGCCTTGCCGCTACGTAACAACCCAGGGCTGGAGTTCGTCGCCCAGGCGAACGATGCAGTCGTAGAGCACGGTGTGACGCTCGGCCGGGTTGGCGTCGCGATGAAAATGGCCGTAGTACCAGCGCTTGTAGTCCAGGCGATCTTCCAGCTCATCGAAAAACGCTGTAAGCCGATCAACCGCGGGGCAATTCCAGCCGGACGCCGGATAGAGCGTGGACGAAAGCATGCGCGTGGAGCAGGTGTGAGTGATTACGTAGTCGACCTTCCAGCCCACGCTGTCGAGCTTTGTCCGTGCCTCCTCAAAGTTGCGCTCGTCCGGCAGCTCCTGCGGCCACCAGCTGGAATACGGAATGCGGTATTCCTTGTCAACACTCGTGGCACCGCCCATGGTAAAGATCGTTGAGCCATCGAGTTCAAAAACCTCGCCACGCGTCAGGCGCCGTATGGGAGAGGTATCCGACAGGCGCTGCGTCAGCCCACCGTGCCACAACTCCATGGGTCGCTCCGCCCAGTGATCGAAACGCTCGTGGTTGCCGTCGACGAATAGCACGGTATAGGGGCGCGACTCCAGCCAAGCGATGTCGGCACATTCCTCGGCAGAGAAATCCCACGGAAAGCCAAAGTCGCCCGCGATGATGAGATAGTCGTCGCTCGTCAAACTATCCCCAAGATCCCAGTCGCGCAGCTTTTGCATGTCGACGCCGCCGTGAATATCGCCCGTCACATAGACCGTCATCGGATCACCACTTCCCTGTAAGTCGCTAGCCCGCATTCTGCACGATCACTAAGCCAACCGTTCCAGCCCTTCCATCCCTTAGGGCTTACCCCTCGTTCTTCCATCCAAACGGGTCAAGCACCCAAAAAACCAGATCGAGCGCGCCGCCGGTCATCATGGCGCCGGCAAGGGCCATGCAAATGTGTAGAGAGACGGCACTTCGGAGCACGTCGAACGGCCCCAGAACAGCCAGCAGCGCGACCGCTGCACCGGCAAGGCACAGCACGAGGCACGGCCCCGCGTCCTTGACGCACTTCTTTGCAAGGTGCTTGGTGTCGTCACTCATCGATATCGAACTCCTTAGAGGGTCGCTGTTCAGGTACATGCCGCCGTGGCAGAACGAAGCGGCAGAGTAAGTGTCACATGCCGTGCAGACATCAATGGAGAAACCGCCTGCTCGACCAACCCTTGACGCCGTTTTGCACCGGCACCCCATCCCCCGCTATCGAGGTCTAATACTTTTCCCACTGCCACCCAAAAACTCATCCAACATTAATCTTGGCTCAAGAATCGCTTAATCTATAACCTGCACTATAGAGTTCGACCAAGGGCGGAGCGGTGCAACGCAGGCCGCCGAACACAACGCTCGCGCCTGGGTAGATCGCCCGGCGTCGCGCCCATCGAACGAAAGGACAGGTCATGGACGACCTCGAAAAAGTTGAAACCATCCGCACCAAGTGCAACGTGAGCTACACCGATGCCAAGGCGGCGCTCGACGCTGCCGACGGTAACGTTTTGGATGCCATCATTTGGCTCGAGTCGCAGGGCAAGACCCAGACCACGTCGGCGCATGCCGCCACCGAGTCCGCGCCAGTCGATGAGCCCTCTGCCGAGATGGTCGCCGCGCAGGCAGCCTACGAAAAGTCGAGCGAAAAGACCGACTTCTCCAAGAAGATGGACAGCGTGTGGGAGTACCTCAAAAAGCTCTTCCGCCTGAGCCTGGACACCAAGTTTATCGCCACGCGCCGCGATGCGATCATCCTCAACATCCCCATCCTGATCCCCATCGTCGCGCTGTTTGCCTGGGGCGCCACGATATGGCTGATGCTGATTGGCCTGTTCTTTGGCATGCGCTACCGTATCGACAGCGACGGCGACGTGCCCGGCAGCATCAACAACCTTATGGATAGCGCTGCCAACGCCGCGGACGACATCAAGCAAAATCTCAACGACGACAAGTAATCGCGGACGGGGGCACGCATGGCACGGATCCTGATCGTAGAGGACGAGGAGAAAATCGCCCGCTTTGTGACGCTCGAGCTGGAGCACGAGGGCTACCAGGTGGAACACGCCGCCGATGGCCGCACCGCCGTGGACCTGGCGCTGGAGCGCGACTACGATCTGATTCTGCTCGACGTGCTGTTGCCGCAGCTCAACGGCATGGAGGTCTTGCGGCGTGTCCGCAAGCACAAGGATGTGCCGGTGATTATGGTCACCGCGCGCGATGCCGTGATGGACAAAGTGGCCGGGCTCGATGCCGGTGCCGACGATTACCTGACCAAGCCATTTGCGATTGAGGAGCTGTTCGCACGGATCCGCGTGGCACTGAAGCGCTCGGAAGCCGTGCGAGCGGCTTCGGGCGTTGGCGGCGCCGGTACTGGGGCGGGCACGGCAGGCGGCGCGGGCGCCGGAGCCGCTGCGATGCCCCCGGTCGGCGACTCGACCCAGGCTTCCGCCGCGCCCTCCCCCGCTGCGCTCGCCGTGTGCTCGGTTGCGCTCGACCCCGACCGCCGCGAAGTCACGGTCGGCGGCTCGCCCATCGCGCTCACGGC
>CAUAGV010000220.1 GCA_958428675.1 uncultured Collinsella sp. | reverse complement strand
CGTACGGGAACGCCAGGAAGATGTCCGCACAGCGCATGATGATCGTATCCCAGATGCCACCGTAGAAACCGGCCAGAGCACCCATGACCAGACCAATCAGCGTGGAGATCGCGGTGGCCATAATTCCGACGGACAGCGAAACGCGCGCACCGTAGATAACGCGGACGAGAATGTCACGACCAAGGGCGTCGGTGCCAAACGGGTGCTCTGCACACGGAGCCAACAGCGACGTCTCGGCCATAGTGGTCGAGTCGGAAGCCGTCGGGGAACCGAGCCAGGGCTTAGCCCACAGATCTGCGGTCAGGGCAACCACAACGACGATGATGATCCAGCAGACACCGATAACGGCGAGCTTGTTCTTACGAAGACGCTTAAAAGCGTCGCCCCACAGCGTGCGGGACTTGGCGGGAGCAGATGCGACCTTGGTGGCGGTAGCCTGCTCCTGAGACTGAGAATCAGTTTCCTGCATGAGACGTACCTCCCTTAGGCCTTATCCGACGGACCGCCAAGGCGGATGCGCGGGTCGAGGAATGCATAGCTAATGTCGACGAGCAGGTTAATCACCATGACGACGACGACGATGAGCGTAACGCCGCCCATAACGATGGGCCAGTCACGCATGCTAATGGCGCGATAGACCTCATAGCCGATACCGGGCCAGTTAAAAACCGTCTCGGTCAGGATGGCGCCCGAAAGCATGCCACCAAAGTCGACACCAATATAGGTAACGACGGGGATGAGTGCATTCTTAAGCGCATGCTTGACGATGATCGCGCGATTGGAGAGACCCTTGGCCTTTGCCGTACGGATGTAATCCTGGTTCATGACGTCAAGCAGCTGCGAGCGCATAATGCGGGCGGCATAAGCGGTCGAAACCGAAGCCAGCGTAATGGTCGGAAGCACATAGTGCATCCAATCCTGATACTGAGAGCTGGAACCGCCGGCACCCGAGATCGGCATGGAGATTGCACCGCTCGTGGCGTCCTTGAGGATGACGCCAAAGAACAGCTGCAGCAACATACCGAGCCAGAAGGCCGGGACCGCAACGAGGATCGACGTGGTGAGCGTTACCAAAATATCCCAGAAGGAATAACGCTTTACCGCCGAAATGATACCCGCACCGATACCCATGATTGCCTCGAGCACGATGGCGCACGCGGCAAGTTTGACCGTATACGGATACTTCTGGGCAAAAATTTCCGTAACCGGCAGCTTGCGCTGATACGAATTGCCCAGATCGCCATGAAGCAGGCCGTTCATGTAATACAAGTAACGGTCCACGAGCGACGTTTGAACGGGGTCGCCGTTCTCGTCAAGGATCGCGTTGCCGTCCTCGTCCGACTGGACCAGGTGATAGCGGACGCGAAGCTGAAGCTCCACCTCGGGGGACAGAGCCTTGTCTCCACCGATCAGCTTGATCGGATCTCCCGGCACGATATTCTGAAGGGCGAACAGAATCAGCGTAACGCCCAAAAATACCGGGATGAACTGAAGCACACGTTTAACGATGTACTTACCCATACCACTCCCCTATCTAGGGATTAACCTAAATGGGATGCCGATCGCCAGACCGGCATCCCAAAATTACCATCAGCCAGTTTACCCCAGGTTAGGGAGAACTGTATGTTTCCCATGAGGTCTACGTAAATACTTGACCCTCACGGAAGCTGCAAACTCTTAGGCGAGCTCAGCGGTACCCAGCTCGGCGTGCTTCTGCGGATCGACATAGAGGTGCTTGATGCGATCGGAGCCGACGATGGTGTGCGTGTAGAACATCACCGGGATGACCGGGCAGTCGGCAGCGACCATAGCGTCGGCCTCCTGCATCTTAGCAACGCGCTCTTCGTCGTCAACCGTGGTGCGAGCCTCGTTGACCTTGGCGTCGAACTCGGGATTGTTGTAACCGGAGCGGTTGTCGCCACCGAGGGAGTCGGAGTGGAACAGCGGATACAGGAAGTTGTCCATAATCGGGTAGTCGGCAATCCAACCCAGACGACCGAACTGATAGTTAAAGTTCTGGTACTGCTCGAGCAAGGCAGACCACTCAGGGGTATCGGAGACAGCGGTAACGCCAACCTTGGCGAGGTCACCGATGATGGACTCCATGATCTCCTTGTGGCCACCGTCCTGGTTGTAGGAAAGGGTCACGCTGATGCCACGGTCGCCGTTAGCGCCAGCGGGAGCAACCTTGTCGAGGTACTCGTTAGCCTTGTCGACGTCGTAGGCGCAGAACTCCCATGCGCCCTCCTTGTAGCCATCGATGCCCGGAGGAACAATGCCGTCGGCGGGGGTACGGGTACCCTTGAAGATGGTCTTGCAGATGGCCTCACGGTTAATGGCCAGGGAGATACCCCTACGCAGGTCGGCGTTGTTGAACGGCTCGGCCGTGTTGTTGCAGGTCAGGTAGTAGGTGGAAGGCTCGGCGCCGAGCAGCATGCGCTCGCCGTCGCCCATGGTGTAACCGTCCTTGGACACGCCGCGATCCTTCTTGGCGGCATCGATCTGAGCAACGGGAACGTCGCAAACATCGAGGTTACCGGCCTGGAACTCCTTGTAAGCGGTCTCCATGTCCTTGATGACCTGGAAGTGGATGCCATCGATCTTGGCCTTGTCGCCATAGTAATCGTCGAACTTCTTGAGGTTGATCTCCTGACCATCCTCCCACTTGCCGTCCATCATGAACGGGCCGTTACCGACCGGCGCGCGGAAGACGGTCTGGAAGTCGTCGAGCGCGACGGCGGGCACCGGCGCGAGCGCCGGGTGCGAGGCAACGCAGGGGAAGTCGG
>CAUAGV010000219.1 GCA_958428675.1 uncultured Collinsella sp. | reverse complement strand
CCATGAATGGCTTTGCCCGTCTTGACCCCAACGACGGCAACATGGACATGTATCCGCTGCTTGATATGATCATCGACGACATGCCCGCTCCCGAGGTTGACGAGAACGCCCCGCTGGCCATGCAGTGCGTGACCATTGACCACTCCAACTTCGTTGGCCGCATCGGCATCGGTCGCGTGTACTCCGGCACCATCCACCAGGGCGACCAGATCCTGGTTGTCAAGAACGACGGCTCCAGCGCCACCGCTACCGTCAAACAGCTCTTTACCTTCGACTACCTGGGCCGCACCGAGTGCCAGGAAGTCGGCGCCGGCGATATCGCTGCCGTCGTGGGCATCGACCGCACCGATATCGGCGATGTCTATACCGATATCGAGAACCCCGTTGAGCTCGAGCCCATCGAGATCGACCCGCCGACTCTGTCCATCGTCTTTGAGGCTTCGACCTCCCCGCTCGTCGGTCGCGACGGCGACATCGTTGGTGCCCGTCAGCTCAAGGAGCGCCTGTTCAACGAGGCCGAGAACAACGTGACCATGAAGATCGAGGAGCTCGAGGACAAGAGCGGCGTCGAGGTCTCGGGTCGCGGCATCCTGCACCTGTCCGTTCTGATGGAGTCCATGCGTCGCGAGGGCTTTGAGTTCCAGGTTGGCCGTCCCCGCGTTCTGTTTAAGAAGGACGAGAACGGCAACAAGATGGAGCCCGTCGAGCAGGCCGTCGTCGAGTGCCCGGACGAGTACTCGGGCAAGGTCGTTGAGGTCTTCGGTACCTCCGGCGGCATCATGACGAGCATGGATACCTCGGGCATCGTGACGCACCTCGAGTTTAAGATCCCGACCCGCGGCATCATGGGCCTTAAGAACCGCATCATGAACGTCACCCACGGCGAGGGCGTGTTCTACCACACCTTCTTGGAGTATGGTCCTTACGCCGGCGAGATCGGCAACCGTCAGAACGGCGCTATGATCTCCATGACCACCGAGAAGGCCGTTGCCTACGCTCTGGGTACGCTGCAGGAGCGCGGCCAGCTGTTTGTTGAGCCGGGCACCGAGTGCTACGAGGGCATGATCGTGGGCGAGCGCAGCAAGGCTGGCGACATGGTCGTCAACATCGCCCGCACCAAGAACCTGGGCAACCAGCGTTCCTCGACCTCCGATATCTCCGTCCAGCTGGTGCCGCCTCGCACCTTCTCGCTGGAGGAGGCGCTGGAGTACATCGCCGACGACGAGCTGGTCGAGATCACTCCCAAGAACATTCGCCTGCGCAAGCGTCTGCTCAACGCCACCGACCGTAAGAAGGCTGCTGTCCGCGCCGGTCAGGTCAACAAATAAGCACTGGGGCTTATAACCGCCAATAAGAAAGGGCGTCGACTGCAATGGTCGGCGCCCTTTTTGGTGCAAGGGGGCAGGTTCGTTTGCACCACCACAAAGGTGCCTGTCCCCCCTTGTGGTGGTTGGCGGCTAAGCGGTGGGGAGTTCCGGCGTGTTAGCTGACTGCTGGGGCTTGAGGTGGGCGTTGCGCCAGATGATCTGGATAACGTAGCCGAGCGTGAAGACAAAGGCCACGCCGCTGATGAAATCGCCTACGAGGGGGATTGCCGTAAGCGCGCCTGCGATCACGCCGCCGGCGGCTGCCATGGCGTAGCGGTTCTGGTTGTGTCCGACCATGCGGGCGATTGCGCACCCCGCAAAGGCGCTCGACACCAACGCGATGCCGATAACGCCGCACAAGAGGGCTCCGGCAAGCGACAGTCCGGCGATCGAGATGATCAGCAGTAGGACGGCGGGGACGATAGCGACCGTGCCCAGAAGACCGCTCACCCACAGGGGCGTGGGGCGCTGGTGGAGCATGCCGGCGGCGCTGGCGGTCGCGCGCGGAAAGACGAGCTCGAGCAGCAGAGCGACAAAGCAGGTCGAGAGTGCCGCGGCGACGATGCCGCCGATGACATCGTTAGCGGTGGAAGAATCCTCGTTCTCGGTGCGGTCGATCTTGAGCGCGCCGACCTCGGCTCCCGCGGCGCGCTCGGGGTCCTCGGAAACATGGGCGTTCACGGTGCCGGTGATGTGGGCGTTCTTGCCCAGGATGAGCTTGTCGGCCCAGACCTCGACATCGCCCTCGACGGTGCCATCGATGGTCACCGTATCGCCCGCGAGCGCTGCCGACTTGGTAGAGCCGCGCAGGGCAACCGTTTCGCCTATCGCATAGAAGCAGTTGGCGGTGCTGTCGGAATTGAGCACGACATGCTGACCGACGACCGTGACGCTGCCATCAACCGTAGTCTTGGCGATGTCGATGGTGCGCGCCGCAAGACGAACGGCGCCGCCCACCGTGCAGTCGCGGATCGAGAGGGTATCGCCCGCAGCGATGATATCGCGGTCGATGGAGGTGTCGTCCAGGTTGAGGCTCTGACCTGCCCAGTACAGGTCACCTTCGACGCCGGACGGAGTGGCGTCATTGTCGGTCGCAAGTACGTTGCCTGCGGTGTCCGTGCCGGCAAGAGCCGTAGCGGGAAGTGCGGTGAGCGCCAGAGCGATGAGCGCGAATAGGATGGTGATGCGGCCCCACGCTTTACGGCGCTGGGTCGACGGGAATTGATTGTGGGGCATAGTGAATCCTTCGTCAGATGCTCGATATGCACCTAACAGGGTACCCAACGCGTGGGCGCTCTAAAAGAACCTCTCGGTTGCATTTCGAAGGATGAGCCCGCGCAATCTACTTTTTGTGGTGCAAAAAGCGCGCGATGTCCTCTTCGGCGGGGCTTTTGATGTCAAAACGCAGCGACAGCCAGCGCAGCCCCA
>CAUAGV010000218.1 GCA_958428675.1 uncultured Collinsella sp. | reverse complement strand
CCGCCACGGCCACCGCGATCGCCAAAGCCGCCGCGACCGCCACGGTCGCCGCCACGGCCACCGCGCTCGTCACGGCCGCCGCGAGGACCGCGGTCCTCGTCCAGGCCCATGGCGACGAGCGGAGCGATGACCTTATCGAGAGCGGCCATCAGCTCGGTGGCCTCCTCGTAAGAAAGCTCGGGCAGGAGCTTCTCCTTCTTGTTGGCAAGCTCGACCAGGCCCTCAGCGGCATCCTCGGCAGCGAAGACAACGATCTTGCGCATATCGCCCTCGGCGTCGTCGATGCGGCCGACCAGATCGGCAGCCTCGGCCTCGGCCATCAGACCATCGAGCTCACGAAGGCGCATGCCCAGCAGGTCGGACATTTCCTTCTGCTCCATCTTGGGCTTGAGGTCAAGGAGCTTAATGGCGCGCTCGATGTTCGCCATGCGCTCGGCCTTGGCCTCCTCCTCCTTGGAAATAGCAAAGCGACGGCTACGCAGCAGGCGAGCGGCCTTCTGCATCTTGTCCATCAGCTCTTCGTCATCGTAATCAGCGGCGGCCTCGACAACCTCGGCCTCCTCCTCGGCGGAAACCTCGTCAGCAGCCTCAACCTCAGCAGCTTCGGTCTCCACGGTCTCGACTGCCTCGACCTCGGCAGCCATGGTCTCGTTCTCGGTCTCGTTCATGATCTCTTCGTTCTCAGACATGAGACTCCTTCTTGGCCCTCTCGGGCATCATCGCCCCATTCGCGGGGCCCGTCGCGCACTCTTTGCGCTTTATACATTCATGCCTCTCGGCAAAACGTCCATTAGTTTATGGTGTCGCCATCCAATCTAGCTGCAGAATCTATGTGCACACATTAATGCGACATGTGCGACTCGCGGCGAGCGTACACCAGCGACACCGCGAACCCGACAACGGCAATCACGGCCGCCACGCGCACGGCGGCTGCAAATCCTATCGCCTGGGCAACGTCCGACGCAACGCCTGCTGCGCCAGCAGCCACCGCAGAACTCGAAAGCAGGCCGATAAACAGCGACGGACCAAACGACGCGGCAATCATGTTCCACGTGTTAAGCAATGCCGTTCCGTGAGGATGCTCAGCGGCGGGAAGCGTCTCCAAACCGGCGGTCTGCGAGGGGCTCAGTACCAAACCGACGCCGGCATACACCACAACGGTCAGCAGCACGACGACGCCGATGTTCATGCTTGCCGCGGTCATCGAGATTGCCGTCTGCCCCACAGCGATCAGGGCAAAGCCGACCGGCAGCAGCGGCCACGCACCACGGGCATCCATCACGCGTCCGCCCACAATCGAGGTCACGGCGTTGCAGGCGATCGCCGGCAAAATGAGCAAACCCGCGACAAGTGCGGTCATGCCGTATGCGCCCTCAAAATAGAGCGGCAACAAAACGCTCATCGAGAACGTCGTCATCATCGACACCACCACAAGCAGGCATGCAGGCCAAAAACGAACGCTCGCCATGGGACGCACGTTAAGCACCGGATGCTTGAGCTTGAGCTGACGAACCGCAAACAGGCCGAGCACCACAACAGCGGCGAAAAGCGTCGCGATACCGGCCATCACATTGGTCGAGAACTCGCCTACGGAATACACGAACGCCGTAATGCCGGCAGTGAGCAAAACAACCGACAGAATATCAAGCGTGGTGTTCGAGCGCTCTCCGACATTCCGAACGAGCTTTGCTGCCGCCGCGGCGACCACGACACCGCCCACCAGCGGCACTACGAACACCGCCCTCCAGCCAAACAACGTGCACATAAGACCACTGATCACAGGTCCAAACGCCGGCCCCAGCGTAATGCAGGCACCGCCCAGACTCAGATACAGACCGAGCTTCTCGCGCGGAGCGCAAGATAGCACCACATTCATCATGAGCGGAAACAAGATGCCCGATCCCGCAGCCTGCAAAATGCGACTTGGCAGCAAGACGGTAAACGTTGGGGCGACCAGGCACAGGACTTCTCCGGCGACCATGCATCCGCATGCGAAAAACAGCAGCCTGCGCGTCGAGAAACGACCGGAAAGAAAGGCCATGATGGCCGTAAAGATCGACGTCACGATCATGTAGCCCGAAACAAGCCACTGCGCCGTGGTGGCACTCACCGAAAAGGCCGCCATGATGTCGTGCAACGCCACGTTAATGATGTTCTCGTTAAACGCGGCAACAAAGGCCGCGATATACATTACGGCGAGAAACGCCGAAGTGGCCGATGGCGCTACTTGAACTTGTTGCTGAGATTTGCTCCCCATGCATTTCCTTCCTCTTGGAACGACAGTCGTATCGCCCCAGAGGAACAGTCCAGGGCGAGGATGAGCCCTAGACTTACGCCAGACGCCGCACGCGACGAGTCTGGCAACATGGTCCAACGTCGAAAGATTGTAACGCGAACGCGCAGCTTTCCTTCCGCGCTATTATTGAAAGTCCACGAAAGCATGAGACATGAGGAGCCCTCCATGATTAAGCCCATCATGAAATCCGAGTTCTTTTTGCGCCTGCCTTCCGAAGACGCGGGACCCGACGATGCCGCGACCGGGCAGGACCTCCTGGATACGCTCCATGAGCATGAGCACGAGTGCGTGGGGCTCGCCGCCAATATGATTGGCGTGCGCAAACGCATCATCTGCGTAAAGGACGGCAGCAAGTCGCTGCTTATGTACAACCCGCAGATTCTTGAGCAGGTCAATGCCTACCAGACGAGCGAAGGATGCCTCTCGCTGATCGGCGAGCGTCCCTGTACCCGCTATCGCCGCATTAAGGTTGAGTATCTGGACGAGAACTTCGTCCACCGCATCAAAAACTTCTCGG
>CAUAGV010000217.1 GCA_958428675.1 uncultured Collinsella sp. | reverse complement strand
CCGCCCTTAACCAGGGCTGCGCAGCCAAAGCGGCGGGTGAGGAGCATAGCGGCATTTTGCTGTGTGCGCTCGGAATCGACCTCGTAGTCGAGCAGCGCCATAGCCTCGGGAATGTTGGGGGTGATGACCGTTGCCAACGGGAACAGGCGGCGGGTGAGTGCCTCGGAGGCATCCTCGGCAATCAAGCGCGCGCCCGAGGTGGCAACCATGACGGGGTCGACGACCACGTTCGTTGCGTTCCAGGCGCTCAAGCGGTCGGCGATGACTTCGATAATCTCGACAGAAGAAACCATACCGATCTTGACGGCGCTTGGGCGGATATCGTCAAAGACAGCGTCAATTTGCGCGGCTACGATATCTGGCGAGATATCCTGCACGGCGGTGACGCCCAGTGTGTTTTGCGCTGTGATGGCGGTTATGGCCGTCTCGGCATACAGGCGGTGCGCCGTGATGGTCTTGATGTCGGCCTGAATGCCGGCACCGCCGCTGGAATCGGATCCCGCGATGGATAGAACGGCGGGTACCTTACTGCGATCCATGCTCACTCCCTTGTCCGGTCGGATTCAAATGGGTCTTTAAGTCTGCATTATAAAGATGCCCGGGCCGGCTGTATTCCGAACCCGGGCGGGCGATGCAATCTTTACGCAAATGTAAGCAAATGTTCACATGTCAACAATTGACGAACGCCTTGTCGGCGATTGCGCCTCCGGTGACGAGCTAATCTTCCATGCCAAGATCGATCGTCGTGCCCTCGAACACCTTGTTGACGGTACGGACGGCGCACATCTTGCCACACATGGTGCAGGTGCCCTCGGTGGCGGCGGGAGACTCCTCGTAGCGCTTCTTGCCCGTAACTGGGTCGAGCGCGCACTTCCACATGGCGTCCCAGTCGAGCTTGCGGCGTGCCTGGCCCATCTTGTCGTCCATGTCGCGGGCGTGCGGCACCTTCTTGGCGATATCGGCGGCGTGTGCGGCGATCTTGGTAGCCATGAGGCCATCGAGCACGTCCTGGGCGTTGGGCAGGCATAGGTGCTCGGCCGGCGTCACGTAGCACAGGAAGTCAGCGCCGGAGCTGGCGGAGATGGCGCCACCGATGGCGGCGGTGATGTGGTCGTAGCCCACACCGATATCGGTCACCAGCGGCCCGAGCACATAGAACGGGGCGATGTGGCACAGGCGCTTCTGCAGTTTCATATTGGCGGCGATCTCGTCGAGCGCCATGTGACCCGGGCCCTCGACCATGACCTGGACGCCGGCGGCCCAGGCACGCTTGCACAGCTTGCCCAGCTCGATCATCTCGGCGGTCTCGGTGGCGTCGTTGGAGTCGTAGAGGCAGCCCGGACGGCAGGAGTCGCCGAGCGAAATCGTCACGTCGTACTCGTGGCAAATCTCGAGCAGTTCGTCAAAGTACTCGTAGAAGGGGTTTTCGTTGCCGGTGACCTCCATCCAGCCAAACAGCAGCGAACCGCCGCGGCTGACGAGGTTCATCAGGCGGCCGGTCTCCTTAAAGGTCTTAGTGACCGACTTGTTGATGCCGCAGTGGATGGTCATAAAGTCCACGCCGTCCTCGGCATGCGCGCGTACGACCTCGAACAGGTCGTCCTTGGTCAGCTTGACCAGTGGCTTTTCCATGTAGCCGATGGCGTCGTACATGGGGACGGTGCCCACCATGAGCGGCGTCTCGTCGATGAGCTGCTGGCGGAACTGGCGTGTCTTGCCCGAGTTGGAGAGGTCCATGATGGCGTCGGCGCCAAAGTCCTCGGCAATCTTGACCTTCTTCCATTCCTCGGCGGCATCGGCCTTGTCGCCCGAGATGCCCAAGTTCACATTGACCTTGGTGGACAGGCCCTCGCCGACACCAAAGGCGCGCATGCCCTTTTTGATATGCACGATGTTGGCGGGAATGGCGATGCGGCCGTCGGCCACGCGCTCGCGGATGTACTCGGGGTCGCGATGCTCGCGCTCGGCAACCTCCTTCATCTGCGGTGTGATCTGCCCGGCGCGGGCGAAGTCGATTTGCGTGACGAGCTTGGGCTCGGTCTGTGTGCTCATTGGCACGGCTCCCTTCGTTGGCATTACCCATATCAGGTTTGCGGGTCAGGGCGGGCGCGCCCAATCTCAGCCTGCCGTCTTGTCCTGCAAGCTCCCCGTTATGTCATGGGCTCAAGTATAGCCTGAATGGGTACGATTGGGCCAACGAGCGTGCCTGTGGGGAGGCGAACATGGAAGACAAGCATCTATATCGAGAGACGCAATGGGATGTATCGGCCGAGGAAAGCCGTGCGTACCATGGCCTTGTCGCGATTGGCTTTGCGGTGCTTGCCGTGCTGGTGATTGCCTTTTGTATCTGGACGTTTGGTGGTCGCGGCGGCGCTGTCTGGGAGTTCGAGGCCGACGATGCCCTGCCGATCATGACGGTGAAGGTTACGGGCGGCAATACCGTTGCCGCGCCGGGCGATTATTGGTACCCGCGCGATGAGTTTGTGCAGTTGCAGCTGAGTGGTGGGTCCATTCCAGGTGAAGAAATCGAACGCGTGACGTTTGACGCGGCGCTCAAAACGCTCACGGTGAAGCTCAAAGATCAAGGAGATGTACCCACGACCATGGATATCGCCCTGACGGAATGGCGCCTGGAGCCCCCGACGGGTGTTGCGGTGTCCGAGGTGGAGCACGTTAAGATTACCTACCAAGATGGCTCGACGAGCGAGATCGTAAAGGCCGATGGCTTGGCGGAGTAACGGGGGGGGTGGAAACGGCGGGCCTATTGTGCCTGCGCGTTCATGAAAACCAGGGTGTTTTCGTCTGAAAGCTCGGGGATGTGACGA
>CAUAGV010000216.1 GCA_958428675.1 uncultured Collinsella sp. | reverse complement strand
CTGTGCGCGTCGCCGTCTGCGGCAACATGGTGAGTCCTCCGCTGGGCGAGACCATGGCGCTCGTCGGCCGCGACGACTGCCTAGCGCGTATCGACCGCGCCCGCACGATGGCGCTGTAATCGTTGCGCAAACGCACGTATCTGAGCCCCGTTCACCCGAACGGGGCTCTTGTTTCTGTACCGATGAGTGGGTTGCTGGGACAAACACTACTGATTATTTTGTCCCAGCCCTTTCAGGTCCGTTCGTTAGAGGTGGTGTATGGCTCAACAACTGTCGCTGTTTGGTTCGCCCGAACCGGAGCAAGCTCCCGTGAAGCATGCCCGCGCGGCCAGGCAGGCCAAGCAGGCCAAGCCCGAGCCCCCTGCCACCTACGCGAGCGTGGTCCTCGACATTCCCACCCGCGCGCTGTCCGAGCCATTTGCCTACAGCATCTCGCAGTCCCTTGCCAACGAGGCGCAGATCGGATCCACGGTCCTGGTCCACTTTGGTAACCGTGCCGCCGCGGGCTATATCGTCGACATTGCGCCTGGGCTGGGCGACCTGCAGGGCAACAACGTCCTCGACCTTTCGCGCATTAAGCCCGTCGAAGCTATTCTTAGCAAACCTCTCTTTACCGCCGAGGCTGCCCGCATCGCACGCTGGATGAGCCGCGAGTATGTCGCGACGCTTTCCGAGTGCCTGCGCCTGTTTTTGCCCCCGGGTGGCAGCCCGCGTGTGGTCAAGGGCGACGACGGCGCATGGTCGGTTGAGCGCCCCGCCGTCAAACCCATCCAAAACCGCTGGGTGATGCTTACGCCCGAAGGCTTTGACTATACGCCGCCCAAGACCGCGGTCCGCCAGCGCCAACTCATCGAGGCGCTCCGGTGCGGACCGGTCACGACGCGCGACCTCAACCTCCTCTACAACAGCATGTCGGCGACCATTAAGGCGCTCGAAAAGCGCGGCGTTGTGGTGGTGGAGGAGCGCCGTGCGTGGCGTGGCTGCAGCGAACAGACCACGCTTTCCTCGGCAAGCGGCAAGGCGCCGGTCTCCCTTACCAACGGCCAGCAACAGGCACTCGCGCAGATTGAGCGCGCCCGTCTGGACGCTCATGGCGACGTGCTGCTGGTCGACGGCGTCACCGGCTCCGGCAAAACCGAGGTCTACCTCTCCGCCATCGAGCGCGTGCTCGCGGCCGGCCGCTCGGCCTGCGTGCTTGTGCCCGAGATCTCGCTCACGGCCCAAACCGTCGGCCGTTTTCGCTCGCGCTTTGGCGAGACGGTCGCGGTCTTCCACTCGCGTCTTTCGGCCGGCGAGCGCCTGGACCAGTGGGATATGGTCGCCAGCGGCGCCGCCCGTGTCGTCGTCGGCGCGCGTTCGGCCCTCTTTTGCCCGCTTAGCGACCTGGGCCTCATCATCATCGACGAGGAGCACGAGACCAGCTACAAGCAGGGCTCCAGTCCGCGCTACCATGCGCGCGAGGTGGCGGCCGAGATGGCGCGCCGCTATCGCTGCCCGCTTGTGCTGGGGTCGGCCACGCCTTCTGCCGAGGCCCTCGACCGCTGCCGCCGCGGCACGTTTAACGGTGCCGCCTGGACGCGCGTCGAGATGCCCGAGCGCCCGGGACACGCCGTGCTGCCCACGGTCCGCATCGCCGACCTGCGCCGCGAGTTTTCGCGCGGCAGCCGCTCCATGTTTTCAAAACCCTTGATGGAGGGCTTGGAGCGCGTGGTCGAGCGCCGCGAGAAGGCCGTGCTGCTGCATAACCGCCGCGGCTTTGCGCCGTTTTTGATGTGCCGCGAGTGCGGCTGCGTCCCCACCTGCAACCACTGCTCCACCGCGCTTACGTATCACGAGCGCACGCACACGCTGCAATGCCACACCTGCGGTTCGTCTTGGCGCGTGCAGCCGTATCCTGCGCCCACGAGCCGTTGCCCCAAATGTGGCAGTCGCTACCTGGCAAAAATGGGGCTGGGCACGCAGCAGATCGAGGACGCACTGCACCAGATGCTGCCCGAGGACGTCGCCATTATTCGTATGGATGCCGATTCTACGCGCGGCAAGGATGCGCACAAAAAGTTGCTCGAGCAGTTCGATGCCGCCGATTGCGCAGTGCTGCTGGGCACCCAGATGATCGCCAAGGGCCTCGACTTTCCTGAGGTCACGCTCGTAGGTGTGGTCAATGCCGACTTTGCGCTAAAGCTGCCCGATTTTAGAGCGGGGGAGCGCGCCTACGATTTGCTGGAGCAGGTCGCGGGCCGTGCCGGACGCGGCGATCGCCCTGGCGAGGTCATCATTCAGACGTACCTGCCCGAGGACCCTGTCATTCGCGCCGTTGCCGAGCACGACCGTTCGATCTTTACCGACTACGACCTGGACCAGCGCCGCGACGCGCTGTATCCGCCCTTCGTGCGTCTGGTCAACATTTTGGTGTGGTCGGCGAACCGAGACGATGCGCAGGACTACATTGGGCGCATTGCAAAGCTTCTTAAGCGCTGCTGGCATGCCGCCGCGCCCGATTTTTTGCGGGCGGGGAGTGCCGTGCCGCAGGTGCTAGGCCCGGCTTCGTGTGTAATCGAGAGAGCCAAGGACCGTTACCGCTTCCATCTGCTTGTGAAGTCGCCCGTGGGGTACCATGTCTCTGATGATATCGAAGCCTGCCTCAAAGAGGTGGGCTCTGTGCGCGGCGTGAGCGTGAGCGTTGACGTCGACGCCTATGATTTGATGTAACAACCCGAAAGGATGGCCATGGAAGCCAACGGAATCGTACTGTCGCCCGACCCTCGTCTGCGCCAGGAGTGCGCCGTCATTGAGGAGATCACCCCGGCGATCGAGGCGCTTGCCGAGAAGATGAAGAAGATGATGTTCGAGAACGGCGGCTGCGGCCTGGCTGCTCCGCAGATCGGCGAGCTCATTCAGCTCGTCACCATCGACTGCGACTATAGCGACAAGAACGACTACGACCCGTATGTGCTCAT
>CAUAGV010000215.1 GCA_958428675.1 uncultured Collinsella sp. | reverse complement strand
ACCGCAACGCATACGATCAACGCGGTGATGTTGCTGACGACGCCGCTCATGACAAGGCATACATAGCTTGCCGAGCCGGCGATGGCTGCGATGGCATAGAAGTTGGTGCGCTGGAAAATGCCCGGTACCACGCCCATAAAACTGTCGCGCAGCATGCCGCCGCCCACCGCGGTGAAAAAGCCCATCATGATGCACACCGCCGGCGCAAAGCCGTAGACCAGCGCCTTGTCTGCTCCAGTGGCGGCGTAGATACCGACCGATATGATGTCGAGCAGGGGAATGAGTTTTTCGGGCTTGTCGACGATTGCCGGGAAAATATAGATGATGGCTGCCGTGGCAATGGAAAGCGGGAGTGCCATCGGCTGGTTGAGGATGTAGACGTTGCCCACCTGCAGCGTCATGTCGCGTAAAAGACCGCCGCCCAGGCCACAGACCACGGCAAGCGCGACCGCGCCCACTAGGTCGAGCTTGTGCTCGCGTGCGACCAACACGCCTGAGATCGATGCCGCGACAACAGCGAACATCTCGAGCCAAAATGGGATAGCGACCATGGCATCCGTGGCGTGTGAGGTAACGGTCATAGCGGCGACGACGGGCAAGATGGGGTCCTTTGGATTACGGATTTGGACAATGCCCGTACATAGTACATGTTCGGCGCCGATTGCGACCCTATTGCTCGGCAAACGGTCGGGACTGGATGCGGGCGTAGGTTCCATGTTTGGGGATCTGGGTCGATGCTGAACGCGATGGGGGCGTGGTTGAATAGGAGGGATGTCTAAATTTTGAGCAGCGCTCAAAATATATCCGGTCGGCTTACGCCGACCGCGCTGCGCTAAAAACGCGCCACTGGCGCGTTTTCTTTACGCTCCGCGCCCTGGCGGGTTCGAATCCCTCCTCCTCCGCCGTATTTGCTTGTAAGGGACTCTAAACAAAAAAGCCCCCGTTTTCGGGAGCTTTCTCAACCAAAATGGCGGAGGAGGAGGGATTCGAACCCTCGTGACCTTATACAGGCCAAACGGTTTTCGAGACCGCCGCATTCAACCACTCTGCCACCCCTCCGCGTGGGGTAAAAACAAAGCAGGCTCGAAGGCCTGCTTTGGAATTAACTGGCGGAGAGTCAGGGATTTGAACCCTGGAGACGCTTTTGACGCCTACACGATTTCCAATCGTGCTCCTTCGGCCACTCGGACAACTCTCCGTTAAATGCGAAAGTCAGTATACACGAGGAATCGCAAAGTGCAAACAGAAAAGTTGGCATTTTTTAAAACGCCTTGCCGTGCTTGACGTTGCAGTGGGGTTTAAGGTGCCAAAAAACGGCTTCCGACCAGCGTGGTTGATCAACTCAATTGTTCAAAAAAGGGTATTCATAAGCGACTTGGCAATGAATTTAAAAATCTTTGGGTGGTGCTGTGGGCCACTGGTATGCATTTTGCGACCACAGCCTTGTGCCCGTTGACCTGCGGCTTGGCTCAGCTTGTCCCCACGGCACCGTATCTTGTCAACAGATCCGTCAAGCTTTTGGTCAGCATTTGGTTGGAATGCGCATGAAACGTCGTGTGAGTATGGGCATATGTGGAGGTCATGAGGTTGTAGCTGCATATTCTTGCAGCCTAGGAGGTTGAAAGATATTATTACCAAGTCTTTTCCTGCTTCAGGCGCACCTTCACGACCTGAAGCCACATTTGCCCAGAGGAGGTGACAATATGAAGGCTTATGAACTGCTGTTCTTTGTTGACCCGTCGCTCGACCCCGAGACTCGTCTCGCTGTTATGAAGCGTATCGATACCACGATCGCCGAGGGCGCTGGCAAGGTCGACTCCGTTGACGAGTGGGGCAAGCGCAAGCTCGCCTACGAGATCAACGACCTCACCGATGGTGACTACACCCTCATCAACTTCCACGCAGATCCTACCCAGATCGCCGAGCTTGATCGCGTCCTGCGCATCACCGACGCTGTGGTCCGCCACATGATCGTCCGTCGCGACGACCAGGAGTAAGACTGTCGTTTTGGACTGGGCTTGTGCCCCAAGAGGAAGTAGTGAGTTATGAGCATCAATCGAGTGAACATCACCGGTAACCTCACCCGCGATCCCGAGCTGCGCGCCACCGCCGGCGGAACCCAGGTTCTGTCCTTTGGCGTCGCCGTGAACGATCGTCGCCGTAACGCGCAGACTGGCGAGTGGGAGGACTATCCCAACTTTGTCGACTGCACTATGTTCGGCACCCGCGCCGAGGCCGTGAGCCGTTTCCTGGCAAAGGGAAACAAGGTCGCGATCGAGGGCAAGCTGCGCTACAGCTCTTGGGAGCGCGACGGTCAGCGCAGGAGCAAGCTTGAGGTCATCGTCGATGAGATCGAGTTTATGAGCTCCCGTGGTGGCCAGGGTGGCTACGATCAGGGCGGTTACGCCCCCGCAGCTCCCGCGCCCGCAGCACGTCCTGCCGCACCGGTGGCTACGCCGCCCGCGGTCGACGTCTACGATGAGGACATCCCGTTCTAAGGGTTGTTCACCTATTTTTGAGTGAGAGGCTGCTTCGGTTCGCCGAAGTTGCCAAATGAAAGGTATTTTGACATGGCTAATGATTTTTCTGCACGTCAGCCGCGTCGTAAGTACTGCCAGTTCTGCAAGGAGAACACTGAGTTCATCGACTATAAGGACACTCAGCTTCTCCGTAAGTACATGACCGATCGTGGCAAGATCAAGCCCCGTCGCGTCACTGGCGCTTGCACGCAGCATCAGCATGACATCGCCAACGCCATCAAGCGCGCCCGCGAGATGGCTCTCCTGCCGTACACCGTCCCCGTGGTTTCCTCTCGTGGCAACCGCGACCGCGGCTAAGAAGGGAGACGCATCATGAAGGTTATTCTTCTCGATGAGATCAAGGGCAAGGGCGGCGAGGGTGACGTCGTAGAGGTCGCTCAGGGTTACGCTGAGAACTTCCTGTTCCCCAAGAAGCTCGCTGTTGCCGCCACCAAGGGCAACCTCAA
>CAUAGV010000214.1 GCA_958428675.1 uncultured Collinsella sp. | reverse complement strand
CGAGAACGTGCTGGACACCTGGTTCAGCTCTCAGCTGTGGACCTTCGCCACGCAGGGCTGGCCGCAAAAGCCGGAACTGCTCGAGGGCCATCACCCCACGACGGCGCTGGTCACCGCGCGCGACATCATCGCGCTGTGGGTCGCCCGCATGGTCATGAGCTCGCTGTATTTCTTGGACGAGGTGCCGTTTAAGGACGTCGTCATCTACCCGACGATCCTGGCCAAGGACGGCAGCCGCATGTCCAAGTCCAAGGGCAACGGCGTAGACCCCATGGACCTCATTGGCATGTACGGCGCCGACGCCATGCGCTACAACCTGCTGACGCTGTGCACCAACAACCAGGACGTCAAGTTCGACGCGAACATCGATAAGAAGACCAAGAAGCTCATCGACAGCCCGCGTACCGACCAGGCCAAGTCGTTTGTAACCAAGATCTGGAACGCCAGCCGCTTCCTGCTTATGAATATGGAGGGCTACACACCCGGCGAGCCCGTCGTGGAGACGCCGGCCGACGCCTGGATGTTCAGCCGCCTGGCCAAGGCCGTCAAGATGGTCACCGAGGGTATCGAGAACTACACCTTTGGCGACATGGCCCGTGGCGTGCAGCAGTTCTTCTGGAACGAGGTCTGCGACTGGTACGTCGAGGTCACCAAGGCCCGTCTGAAGGGCGAGGGCCGTCTGCAGGCGCAGCGCAACCTGATCTTTGTGCTCGACACCTCCATTCGCTTGATGCACCCGCTCATGCCGTTTGTCACCGAGGAGATCTGGGACAACATGCCGGCGAGCGTGCTCGACCTGGATGCCGAGGGCAACGTTAACCGCGCCGAGGCGCTCATGATCGCCAAGTGGCCCGAGCCCGCCGACTACGCCAAGTACGTCGACGAGGATGCCGAGCGCGCGTTTGAGCTGTGCCGCACCGTCGTTTCCGCCGCCCGCGCCACGCGTTCGCGTTATCGCTTGAGCCCCAAGGCCGAGCTCGACGTGGTCGTGCGCGCCGGTGCCGAGGATATCGAGAAGCTCGAGAGCCTGCGCTCGACCATCGAGCCGCTGGCGAACACCGCTTCGCTGGTCATGGGCACCGATGTTGAGAAGCCGGCGGCGAGCATCGCCGTGGTCGATAGCGGCGTCGAGGTCTTTGTGGTGCTCGAGGGTAAGGTCGATCTTTCGGCCGAGAAGGCGCGCCTGGAGAAGGAGATCGCCGCGGCCCAGAAGGAGCTCGCCGGCTGCGAGAAGACGCTTGCCAACGAGGGCTTTGTGGCCAAGGCCGCGCCCGCGGTGGTGCAGAAGAAGAGGGACCGTGCAGCTGAGCTCAAGGAGATCCTGGTGGCGCTGACTGCTCAGGTCGCTGACTTCTCGTAAGGTTTACTCGGGGGCGCGTCCCGATGCTTTGCTCTCCGCTGCGGACAGTCCTGCGCAAGACGGACAGCACATTAAGTGCTGTCCTTTGCGTGCGGAACTTGCGGCGAGCAAAGCATCGGGCCGCTCCTAGTTCGTTTACGTGGTTGTTTGCATCTAGCGTGTTATGGCCACTGGGTTGTGGCCTTGATTCTGCTGCAATCGGGTAAAGGCTGAAATTGTCAACGCGAGGGGCTCATTCTTTTTGATGGGCCTCTTTTTCTGTAATTGGAGACTTTGGGTTATGGCTAAGCGTTCTGGGTCGTATGTCGTTCCTTTCTCGTTTGAGTTGCTTTCGTTTGATGAGGCTGTGGGGCTTGCTGCTGATACGGGGCGGATTTCTGGGGATGCTGGTCCGCTGCTCGAGACGGTTGTCGATATGCTCGATGAGCTTGGGCGTCCGGATGAGTATTTCGATTGCATCCAGGTTGCCGGTACCAATGGCAAGACTTCGACTACGCGTTTTTCGGCTGCTATCCTTCGCGGCGAGGGTCTCAAGACCGCGCTGTATACGTCGCCGCAGCTGGTGCGCTATCCCGAGCGCATGGAGGATGACGGGTGCGTTGTGAGCGACGAGGCGTTTGCCCGTGGTGTTTCTGCCGCCGTCGAGGCAGGTCGTCGTGTGAATGCGTGTCGTATTGCGGCGGGGGAGTGTGCCTATGCCATCACGCCGTTTGACCTGCTGACGGCTGCCGCACTTGTCGTGTTTGCCGAGGCTGCGGTTGATGTTGCTGTGCTCGAGGTCGGCATGGGCGGACGCTGGGACGCCACGAGTGCGACCGATCCCGTCGCCGTTGCCATTACAGGCATTGGGCTCGATCACACACGCATTTTGGGCGATACGCTCGAGGCCATTGCGGGGGAGAAGGCTGCGGTTATTAAGCCTGGACGCCTGGTTGTTTTGGGCGAGGGTACGCACGAGTCGAGCGTTCAGCGCGTGATGGATGCCCGTTGTCGTGAGTGCGGTGTGGTGCCGCTGGTGGTGAGCCACTCCACGACCAAGGTGCCGGCGCATGTGGGCGATACGGTTGAGTTTAGCTGCACCACGCCGCGTGCGATCTATACGTCTAGCATGGTCAAGCCGGCGTATCAGCCGCAGAATGCCGCGTGCGCGATTATGCTGTGCGAGGGGTATCTGGGTCGCGAGCTCGATCATGACAAGCTCGATGCGTCGCTTATGGGCTGCCCCACGCCGGGTCGCTTTGATGTGCTGGGAACCAATCCGCTCAAGCTGATCGACGCCTGTCATAACCCTCAGAGCTGCGAGAACTTTGTGAGCGCACTGGACGAGATCGATTCGTGCGTAGAGAATCGCCCCACGCTGCTGTGCGCCGCGCTGGCCGATAAGGACGTGGCGGGTATCGTTGACGTTCTGGTTCCGGCGTTCCCCCGCGTGGTCGTAACTCAGACCGATTCCGATCGCGCCTTGCCCGCACAGGAGCTCGCTGCCCTCGTTGATGCCGATAAGATCGCGGGCGTATACCCAAGCGTGTCCGAGGCCCTCGCTGCCTTCGATACCGCGGGCGAGTCCTTCGTAGCAGCCGGCACCATCACCCTAGCCGGCGAAGTAGCGGGGCTGCTCCGTTAGCCCATCCCCTCATCAGTTGCGG
>CAUAGV010000213.1 GCA_958428675.1 uncultured Collinsella sp. | reverse complement strand
AAGCGCCTTGACCTGCACGGGAGCCAGCCAGGTGGGGAACTTGCCCGCAAAGTGCTCAATCAGAATACCGATGAAGCGCTCGATGGAGCCAAAGCACACGCGGTGCAGCATGATGGGGCGCTTCTTGGTGCCGTCGGCGTCCACGTACTCCAGGTCAAAGTTGAGCGGCATCTGGAAGTCGAGCTGCACGGTACCGCACTGCCAGGTACGGCCGAGCGAGTCCTCCAGGTGGAAGTCGATCTTGGGGCCGTAGAAGGCGCCGTCGCCCTCGTTGACCTCGTAGTCCATGCCCAGCTGCTCCAGAGCGGTGCGCAGGCCCTCCTCGGCGCGCGCCCAGTCCTCGTCCGAACCCATGGAGTCCTCGGGGCGGGTGGAAAGCTCAACGTGGTACTTAAAGCCAAACTTCTGGTACACGGAGTCGATGAGGTTGACAACGCCCACGATCTCGTCGGTCAGCTGGTCGGGACGCACAAACAGGTGGGCGTCATCCTGGTTAAAGCAGCGCACGCGGAACAGGCCGTGCAGGGCGCCGCGAAGCTCGTGACGGTGCACCAGGCCAATCTCGCCGGCGCGAATGGGCAACTCGCGGTAGGAGTGCGGCTTGGAGGCGTACACCAGCACGCCGCCCGGGCAGTTCATGGGCTTAATGCAGTACTCTTCGTCGTCGATGACGGTGGAGTACATGTTGTCCTTGTAGTGGTCCCAGTGGCCCGAGGTCTTCCAAAGCTGCTTGTTCATGATGAGCGGCGTGGAGATCTCCACGTAGCCGGCCTTGTGGTGGATCTCGCGCCAGTAGTCCAGCAGCGTGTTCTTAAGGATCATGCCGTTGGGCAGGAAGAACGGGAAGCCGGGGGCCTCGTCGCGCATCATAAAGAGGTCCATCTCGCGGCCGATCTTGCGGTGGTCGCGCTTCTTGGCCTCCTCCAGCATGTGCATGTGCTCGTCGAGCTCCTCCTTGGTGGCAAAGGCGACGCCGTTGATGCGGGTGAGCATCTTGTTGTCCTTGTCGCCCTTCCAGTAGGCGCCCGAGACGCCGGTGAGCTTAAAGGCCTTCAGCGCCTTGGTGTAGCAGATGTGGGGGCCGACGCACATGTCGATGTAGTCGCCCTGCTGGTAGAAGGTGATGCGGGCGTCGTCGTCCAGGTCGCCGATGTGCTCGACCTTGTACTTCTCGCCGCGCTCCTCCATAAGGGCGATGGCCTCGGCGCGGGGCTTCTCGTACACGGTGAACTTGAGGTTCTCCTTGACGATCTTTTTCATCTCGGCCTCGATCGCGGGGAAGTCGTCGTCGCTGATCTTGACGCCCTCGGGCAGGTCGACGTCGTAGTAGAAGCCGTTGTCGGTCGCGGGGCCGTAGGCAAAGTCGGCCTCGGGGTACAGGCGCTTGATGGCCTGCGCCATGATGTGCGCGGCGGAGTGGCGGATGACGTGCGTGACCTCGTCCTGCGGGAGCTCGGCCACCGAACCGTCATTGTAGAGTGCCTTCATGGGTATGTTTTCTCCTCTCGGATGCCTGATGCAAGTGCGTGCGATGCGCTCGGCGTTTTTGACTTGCATCATTATAGGCAGGTTGCCTTGGTATACAAGCGCCCGCCGCACCTTAATGGCACGGCGGGCGATTTTCTACGCATGCTTCATCGTGTGGGCGCGGGGTGCGGGGCGCGCGTGGCTTGCGGCGTGCCCGTGGCTTGCGGCCGGCCCGGCGATGGATGCGTTACTGGATGCGAGTTCGGCAGTAGGGGCAGACCTTCCAGTGCGCATCGAGCGGGCGATGGCAGCTGGGGCAGACGTTGCGAACCTGGGTGTCGCACACCGGGCAGACGACGAAGTCCTTCTCGATGGGTGCGCCGCACTGCGGGCAGGTGCCGTACTGGGCAAGCTGACGCTCGCGCAGGGCCATGTCCAGCTCCTGCTCCTCGCGGTCGGACGCGTAGGAGTGCGGACGCAGGACCAGGTAGGCGATGAGGCCTACAAACGGGATGAGGGCGATGATGCCCCATGCCACGTAGGCGCTGGCGCCGCGGCGGCGAGCGTCGATGAACACATAGACGACCGACAGCACGTACAGGGCAATGATAAAGCCAACGAAGGCATAGACGACGCCCATAAGCTGCGGCGACATGAGCTCGGAGATGTACTTGGACATTACGGGTACCTTTCGGGATATTAACAGTCCGGTCAAGTTTACCACGGGGTTTGTTTATATGGGACCACGGCTAGGGGCGGAGCTGGTGCGGACACAAACATCTCAATCTGTAACAGGTGGGAGCGGAATCCGGGTCTAGGTGTTACAGATCGAGACACAGGGGTCCCTCCCCGACTTCAATCTCGATCTGTAACATCTTGGGCCCCAAAACCCCTCTTACTGTTACAGATCAAGACATTCAAAATCCGCCGGAAGGTTTGTCTTGATCTGTAACATCTAGAACCCAAATCATCAGCTAGCTGTTACAGATCGAGACAAAGGAAAACGTCCAAACCGAATGTCTCAATCTGTAACAACCACTCGGCAAAAACGGTCCCAGATGTTACTGATCGAGACAAATCTCCGAGACCAGAGCTGGCAGACGAGCTTGTCGACGTTACCGGGTCCCCCCTCGTCTGCCGTTGGCGGGTGTTGCGGGGCTGTTCGCCGCATTGCCGCCGCACTGGGAGTGCGCAGACCGTAGGATAGTCCTATTGACAGCCTGTCAACTTGTCTGGGAGGCACCGTGGCAGAAACGTTTGATATCGCAATTGTGGGCGCGGGCATCACCGGGTGCGCCATCGCGCGGCAGCTCGCGCGATTTGACCTGTCCATTTGCGTGGTCGAGGCGGCTAACGATATTGCGCTGGGAGCGTCGAAGGCCAACGGCGGCCTGGTGCATGCCGGTTACGATCCGGCCCCGGACACCGTAAAGGCGCAGGTCAACGCCCGTGGCTGCGAGTTGTACGGTACATGGGCGCAGGAGCTCGGCTTTTTGTTCCGCCGCACCGGGTCGATGGTGTTGGGCTTTAACGACGAGGACCAAGCGCATCTGGAG
>CAUAGV010000212.1 GCA_958428675.1 uncultured Collinsella sp. | reverse complement strand
CTTCGGCGTCGAAGGGTGCTGCGAGATTATCGCGCGCGCCTACGAGATCAAGATGAAGGAGCTTGGCCGCCTCTAGCGCCATGCGCTGCCCAAAACGCCTGAGAAGTGTTGCGCGATACTTGATTTATACATATCTGCAAAATTTCTCTTGCGCGCGGTGCATGCTCTTGGTACACTTGCTACCGCAGCATTTGCTGAGGGGAGTTAGCTCAGTTTGGTTAGAGCGCCGGCCTGTCACGTCGGAGGTCGCGGGTTCGAGCCCCGTACTTCCCGCCAACGCAATTAAAGCCACGTCTTCGGACGTGGCTTTTTGCGTTTAATAGGCCATCGATCTTACGCGCCCCTTTATCAAAATCACCGCATTTGCAACGAGCGAGCCAACCTCTACTGATATATGTATTCAAACAGGGGGTTTGTTGCGCAACATCTGTTCAATGAAGTAGGGGGTTAGGCTATACTAAATTTCACTGTAGGCCGTACCTGATTCAGCCAGTCTTCAAGTGCGGCATTCAGTGGACACCCAATTTATAATTTGGTTGTTCAGGCGGTCATTTGGCGTCTCGACACAAGCTCGGCCCCGGAGCTCGTTCGAGCTGTTCGTATTCCTTGAAAGGGGAAACATGGACATATCGAGGAAGACTGATTATGCCCTTCGCATGCTTGCGATGCTTGCCGAGGAGCCGGAGCGGTTGCTTTCTGTTCGCACTGCTGCCGAAGAGGTCAATGTTCCGTATTCGTTTGCCCGTTCGATCCAACACGGTTTGGTCCAGGCCGGCATTGTGGAGAGCCTGCGTGGTGTTCATGGCGGCATGCGCCTTAAGGTGAGTCCCGACGATGTCACGATCCGTCAGGTTGTAGAGGCCGTTCAGGGTCCCATGGTTATGAACGACTGCACCGCGCCCGATGGTGACTGTGCGCGCATGGGCACGTGCTGCTATCATCCCCTGTGGGCCGGAGCCCAGGCGCTGATGCGCGACTATCTCGATTCCGTTTCGCTCGGCGATATCGTCGCCCATCGCCAGTTCCCGGCTGTCGATCCCAAGTTCGCCGATCGCGATGCGTTTCCCGAGTACGCCGCCTGCGCGTACGCTTGCCGGGAGGAATAGCGCCGCATAAGGAGCATTACCATGATTCAGGACCCCTTTCGTTCGATGATTCGTTCGGAAGGGGTTCTGCGTTATCGCGACCTTCCGTGGCGCCGAACGCGCGACCCGTATATCATCTGGCTCTCCGAGGTCATGCTGCAGCAGACACAGGTGCCGCGCGTGGAGGCGCGCATGCCGGCGTGGCTCGATCGCTTTCCGACTGTCCAGGCTCTCGCCCAGGCTGCCCCTTCCGATGTCTTGGATGCGTGGCAGGGGATGGGCTACAATCGCCGCGCCCTGGCGCTTCACAGGGCTGCACAGTGCGTTGTGGAGGACTGGGATGGGGAGTTTCCGCGCGAGACGCACGATCTGGTCGCGCTGCCCGGCATTGGCCCGGCAACGGCGCAGGGCATCCGTTCGTTTGCATTCGATCTTCCGGGCGTGTATCTGGAGACCAATGTGCGCACGGTCTTTTTGCACCATTTCTTTCCCGATGTGCCGGCCGTTCCCGATCGCGAGCTGGTGCCGCTGATTCAAGCCGCCTGTCCGGCGACCCCTGGTGCGGTGGCGGATGAGATTGCGCCCTTTGCCGCGCCTCAAGACGATGCCGACACGCCGCGCGCGTGGTATTACGCGTTGCTGGATTACGGCGCGTATCTTAAAAAGACGCTGCCCAATCCGTCCAGGCGATCGGCGAACTATAGTCGGCAGTCCAAGTTTGAGGGCTCGCGTCGCCAAAAGCGCGCCCACATTGTGCGCATGCTGCTGGCAGCGCGCGATGGGCAGCCGGCAGGCATTACGCTCGATGAAGCCGTTGCAGGCGTTAACGAGATGGAGACGGCAGCAGGCCGAGAGCCGGTCGAACGCGAGCTGGTCGCAAGCATTCTTGCCGATTTGGAGCGCGAGGGCTTTTGCCGCTCCGAGGGTGATCGTTGGTTGAGTGTGTAGCCCTCCCAAATCTGAAGAACGGGATTGTAAGGTTTAAATTCGCGGCTTGAGGGCATCCTAAAGACAAGGTCGCTCAAAGCCTATGGGCGGCACGTGTTGAAGGGAAGTACACCTATGGATTTTGAGAACTCTCAGACCAAGAAGAACCTCGAGACCGCTTTTGCCGGTGAGTCCCAGGCACACACCAAGTATCGCTACTATGCATCCAAGGCCAAAAAGGACGGCTACGTTCAGATCTCGAATATCTTTGCCGAGACGGCGGGCAACGAGTCCGAGCATGCCAAGCTGTGGTTTAAGTATCTGCACGACGGCGCCGTTCCGGGCACTCTGGACAACCTGCGTGACGCCGCCGCGGGCGAGAACTATGAGTGGACCACGATGTATGACGAGTTTGCCAAGACCGCCGAGGAGGAGGGCTTTGCCGAGATCGCCGAGAAGTTCCGTGGCGTCGGTGCCGTGGAGCAGGCTCACGAGGAGCGCTACAACAAGCTCGTCGAGCGCATTGAATCGGGCGAGGTGTTTGAGCGCGAGGGCGTAAAGGTGTGGAAGTGCCTGAACTGCGGGCACCTGCATGTTGGTGCCGAGGCACCCGAGGTGTGCCCGGTGTGCAACCACCCGAAGGCGTACTTTGAGGAGCAGGTGGTGAACTACTAGCGCGTGGCGCTGGCTGCTGCGGAGCGCAGGGCGGGGAAATACCTTTCCCTCTCGCTCACGGCTCCGCAGGGCAACTGCTGGTTTCACCGCTCCGGGCGTCAGACCCGCGGCGCATCCCTTTCCCTCTCGCTCACGGCTTCGCAGAGTCGCGCGAGGCAAAGGCATACGCCGCGGGTCTGATGGCGCGGGCTAGCCAACGAGTTTTGGCTAATAGATTGGTTTGTGTGCCGCCCCTTTTGGGGCGGCACGTTTTGTTTGGGGTCCCTGTCTTTACAATTTCCGTCAAGCTTTTGGTCAGCTTTTGGTTAGTTGGCGGGTTGGTGGAAGGGCAAAAGATCATTCGACAAAAAAGCTCAGAGAAAGTGCTGGTAGGGGAGTTGTTGAGGTTTTC
>CAUAGV010000211.1 GCA_958428675.1 uncultured Collinsella sp. | reverse complement strand
TTCAGGCGCAGAGCATTGCTTACGACGCACACGCTCGACAGGCTCATGGCCGCGGCGCCGAACATCGGCGAGAGCTGCCAACCGGTGAGGGGAAAGAACACGCCCGCCGCCAGCGGAATGCCGATGCCGTTGTAGAACAGCGCCCAGAACAGGTCCTGCTTGATGTTGCGGATTGTGGCACGTGACAGCTCGATGGCACGGGCGACGTCCATGAGATCGCTGCGCATGAGTACCACGTCGGCGCCCTCCTTGGCGATGTCGGCGCCGGTGCCGATAGCAAGGCCCACGTCGGCGCGCGCCAGGGCGGGGGAGTCGTTGATGCCGTCGCCCACCATGGCGACCTTGCCGTCCGCATCCTGCAGTTCGCGCACGTGGCGCTCCTTGTCGGCGGGGAGGACGTCGGCGATGACCTGCGCACGGTCGAGGCCCACGCGGCGGGCGATTGCTTCGGCGGTGACGCGGTTGTCGCCGGTGAGCATGCGCATGTCGACGCCGAGCTTGCGGAGCGCGGCGATGGCCTCGGCACTCGTTTCTTTGACCTCGTCAGCCACGGCGATGGTGCCGACAAGCTCGCCGTTCTTGGCAAAGAACAGCGGCGTCTTGCCTTCGGCGGCATATTGCTCGGCAAGACCCGCGGGCACGGTAACGCCCAACTCGTCCATCAGGCGCACGTTGCCGGCTGCGATGACATTCTGCCCCTCGCGTGCCGTAACGCCTCGTCCGGGCACGGCGGCAAAGTCCTCGACCATGCGCGCGACAATTCCGCGCACTTCGCACTCGGCCATAATCGCCTCGGCCAGCGGGTGCTCGCTCGAGCGCTCCAGCGCGGCGGCCAGCTTGAGCAGCGCCTTTTCGCTCATGGCGGGCGAGCCGTCAGCGCGCGTGGCTACCACGATATCGGTCACGGCAGGCTTGCCGCGGGTGACGGTGCCAGTCTTGTCGAGCACCACGGTGCCCACGCTGCGCAGATTCTCCAGCGCCTCGGCGCTCTTGAACAGAATGCCCATCTCGGCGCCCTTGCCGGTGCCGACCATAATGGCGACGGGTGTGGCCAGACCCGTCGCGCACGGGCAGCTGATCACCAGCACGGCGACGGCGGAGGTGAGCGCTTCGTTGACGCTTCCGGTCAGCACCATCCATGCCACAAAAGTTACGGCAGAGATTGCGAACACCACGGGCACGAATACGCCGGCGACCTTGTCGGCCATGCGGGCAATAGGCGCCTTGGTGGCGTTGGCGTCCTCGACGAGCTGGATGATCTTGGCAAGCGACGTGTCGGCGCCCACGCGTGTGGCACGGAAGGTAAACGATCCGGTGCGGTTGACCGTGGCGGCGTTGATGGTGTCGCCGGCGGTCTTTTCTACGGGGATGGACTCGCCGGTGAGCGCACTCTCGTCCACGGCCGAGCTGCCTTCGAGCACCACGCCATCGACGGGGATGGACTCTCCGGGGCGCACGCGCAGGACCTGGCCGGGAAGGATGCTGTCGACGTCGACGGTGGTTTCGGTACCGTCGTCGGCAACGACGGTCGCGGTCTTGGGCGCCAGGTCGATCAGCGCCTCGATGGCGCCGCCGGTTTTGGACTTGCTGCGCGTCTCGAGGTATTTGCCCACGGTGACGAGCGACAGGATCGTGCCCGCGCTCTCAAAATACAGATTGTCCATGCTCGTCATCATGGCCTCGTGGATCTGACCCGCGGCTAACTGGTCGGCCATGATGAACATGGCGTAGAGCGACCAGGCAATGGAGGCGGTGGCGCCCACGGCAATAAGGGCGTCCATGGTGGGCGCGCCGTGTGCGAGCGATTTAAACCCGTTGACAAAGTAGGCGTCGTTGACATAGACGATGGGGGTGAGCAGGATGAGCTCGGTGAGGGCGAGCGTCATGCTGTGGGTATGGTCGGTGAAGACGCCAGGCAGCGGCCAGCCGAGCATGTGTCCCATGCCTATGTAGAACAGTGGGATGAGGAAGACAATCGAGACGATGAGGCGGGTGCGCATGGCAGAGGCGGCGGCCTCCAGCTTTTTGGTGGGCGACTCCATGTGGGCGGCGCCGGACCTGGCTTGCGCGCTGCCGTTTGAGCCGGCGGCACTGGTGCCCGCATCGACGGGCGAGGCCGAGTAGCCCGCGCGGTCGACGGCGGTGCAGATATCGTCGGGGGTGACCTGCGCGGGGTCGTAGTCCACCAGCATGGAGCCAGCGAGCAGGTTGACCGCGACGCTTTGGACGCCGTCGAGTTTGCTCACGGCGCGGTCCACGTGCGCCTGACAGGCGGCGCATGTCATGCCACCCACGTCGAACTTATCTTGAGCCATGGCTTCTCCTTTCTGTGGTTCGGTGTTGGAATTGTTAACCTGTCGATACTATACACCCATACCCCCTGGGGGTGTCTAGTAATAGTTGGAATGTATGCTTTTCATTACAGATGATGGTGGCTGCTCAATCGGTGGCCGTCCCAACCAATCATCTCAATCTGTAACATCTGGTCCAGTCGTTGAGCCGTAACTGTTACAGATTTAGACAAACATTTCAGCCGAAAACTAACGTCTCGATCTGTAACAACTAGACCGGTTTTTGGGTTCTAACTGTTACAGATCGAGACAATTGCCGGGGAGGGGTCTCGTCACGGCAAGACGCCAGCCGCCTAGATACAGAACCCGGGGATCACGCAGGTTCGCTTGTTTGGCTTTTCCGCAGGCGTTGCGTACGTAAAGACGTCGCCGTCGTGCCCCACGCGGTTCATATAGAGTGTGCCTTCGCTCTCCGATGTGTCGGGACTCGCCGTTCGTTCCCACCAACAGGTGTCCTTGCCCTTCCACTGGCGGACCATCGTCTCGTTCGTGGAATACGGGCTCACCTTGAGCTCGCGGAAGAGCTGATACTCCTTGCCCTCGCCGTTGTAGATGTCTGCCAGGTAGTGATAGCCCTCGGCAAACGAATCGGGCGGTTGCGTACCGCACAGCTCGACCATGGCGGGCAGCCAAAGGGTTGCGGGCAACTCGCTCAGACACGATGCACTGTTGGCGGCGCCCACATTGTTCGAGACCTTCTTGACCCCTTTAATGAGCGCGCGCAACTCGTTGGGTAGCAGCTTAAGGCCGTCGCCGTTGAGCCATCCCCGC
>CAUAGV010000210.1 GCA_958428675.1 uncultured Collinsella sp. | reverse complement strand
CAGAAGTCCCTATCTCCACAATTAAGGGGCCCGGAGGCCCCTTAAAACACGTCTATTCCATAGAGTTGAGCACAAGGGCAATGCGCCCCAATGCCTCCGCGACCGCATGGGCACGAACACACGAACGGTCGCCCTCATAGTGGCAGCGCACAGAGTCCACAACCGGGACTTCCCCATAAGCCGCGCGATACGCCCAGCCAATATAGAAAGTGCCCGCCGGATCGCCCTCAGTGCCACCGCCGGGGCCGGCATAACCCGTTGCGCTCACTGCAATATCGCTCTGGTACAGCTCCAGCGAACCCACCGCCATCTCGCGCGCGGTCTGATGCGACACCGCGGTATAGCGGTCGAGCGTCTCCTGCTCAACACCAAGAACGCGATGCTTAATCTCATCGCAGTAAGTCACCGCACCGCCACGCAACACCGCCGAGGCGCCCGGGATATCCGCAATCGTCGAGGCGATCATACCCGCCGTAAGCGACTCAGCCGTCGAAACCGTCACGCCCCGAGCGCTCGCGCGCTCGACAATATCGCGCGCCAGCTCCTCATTGTGTGCGGAAATCTGCTCAAAAGAGACCGTCATACCCACCAGGACCTAGACCGAAAAGACGATCTTGCGGCAGTTCCAGAAGTACTGGGCGCCCGAGATAACGGTCAAGACAACGGCAACGGCATACAGGAAACGCGACACCGAGTAGATGCCGAGCGTCAGCGCCACCGGGCCAAGGTGCAAGCCGGCCATAGCAAAAACGCACAGGTAACCGCAGATGGAGACCATCGTGGTTGCCGTCTTGTACTTGCCGAGCTTATCGGCCGCAACAACCACGCCGGCCGCACTCGCAACCATGCGTAGGGCGCTCACCAGCAGCTCGCGGAACAGGATAATAAACACGGACCACACGGTTACGGCGCCAAAATCCAAGAACAGCAGCAGGGCCGAGAACACCAGCAGCTTGTCGGCGATGGGGTCCAAGAACTTGCCGAAATCGGTGATCTCGTTGCGCGAGCGTGCCAGATAACCGTCGACCTTATCGGTGCACGACAGGATCACATACAGAATGAAGGCAGCGGCGGCGAGCGGACCGTCAAAGGTGCTCCAATCCGTACCGGCAACACTCGTGTGAGAAAGCGCCGATACGATCATGAACACCGGGATAAAGACGATGCGCACGCACGTCACGATGTTGGCGGGCGTCCAGACACTCGTCAGTTCCTTATTGCTCTCGTTAGCCACGACGCTCTCCTACTCCACAACATGACCGATAAGCTCATAGCAGAAGCTATCGGTAAACTCGACGGTCAGAATATCGCCCACGGACGCCTCGCTGGCGTCCAGATGCACCGCGCCATCGGAATCGGGCGCCTGGAACCAGGCATGGCCGATCAGCTCGGCGCCATCCTCGGTCTCTTCGATACCGTCGACGATTACCTGGGCGCGCTCACCCACATGTGCGGCGGTGGCGGCAAAACCGAGCGACTCGGCCAGGTCCATGGCCTCCTGGGCGCGCTCGAGCTTGACCTCTTCGTCGACCTGACCCTCCATCTTAGCGGCCAGGCTGCCCTCCTCCTGCGAGTAGGCAAAGACACTCGTGTAGTCAAAGCCGACGGTGTCCATAAAGTCGATAAGATCGCGGAACTCGTCGTCGGTCTCGGTCGGGAAGCCGACCATGGCCGTGGAACGAATCACGATGCCGGGGATGCGCTCGCGAAGGTCGCGGAACAGATCCTCGAGCTCCTGGCGCGAACCGGAGCGACGCATGGCCTTGAGAATGCGCGCGTCGCAGTGCTGCACGGGGATATCGATATAGGGCAGCACCTCGGGCGTATCGCGAATCGTCTCGATGAGTTCGTCAGTCATGCCCTCGGGCTGCAGATAGAGCACGCGGACCCAGACGTTGTGCGGGCGCACGGCCTCGGGGACGGCACGCAGCAGCTGCGCCAGATTGCGCGGCGAGCCATCGGCGACGTCCTCGTCGGCAAAGTCGGTACCCCAGATGCCCGTGTCCTGGCCGATCAGCACGATCTCGCGCACACCGCCGGTAACCAGGTCGCGCACCTCGGAGATGATGCTCTCGGCATTGCGCGAATGATAGCGGCCGCGGATGTAGGGAATCATGCAGAAGCTGCAGAAGCGGTTGCAGCCATCGGAAATCTTGACGTAGGCGACAGCACCCTCGACGGTACGTTTGACCTGCGGGATATAGGCTGCAATCTCACGCTCGACACCCAGCACGCCATCGATGACCGCCACGATGCCATCTTCCTCGTCGGCCTTCACAAAGGCAGCGACCTCGGGCAGCTCGTCAGGCAGGTCATCGCCATAGCGCGACGGCACGCAGCCGCACATGACGATGGGGCAAGAACGAACGCCGTCCTGAACCTCGTTGGCGAGCTCGAGCGTGGTCTCGATGCTCTCGGACGTTGCGGAGGCGAGGAACGAGCAAGTATTGACGATGGCGATATCGGCATCCTGCGGGTCGAATGCCTCCTCGTAGCCCGCGGCGGTCAAAAGAGAACGCATGCGGTCGGTGTCAACCTCGTTCTTAGCGCACCCGAGGGTGATGTAGAGCACGGAGCCCAACGGTGTATCCATGTTGGAGAGCAGTCCTTTCGATTGATATTAGCGGTAGTTGGTGAACTGCAGCGGCTGGCCGTAGTCCTGGTCACGCAGGAACTGGATCACGGTCTGCAACGCGTCCTTCGAAGCAGAGGAAACACGCAGCTTGTCGGCCTCGATGGTCACCTTGACCTTGAGCTTTTGATCCTTGATGTCCTTGTTGATCTTCTTGGCGGTCGCCTGGTCGATACCCTCGACGATATGGCCGAGCACGCGCACGGTGCCGCCCGATGCCGCCTGCGGAGCATCCCACGAGACAGCCTTGAGGTCGATGCCGCGCTTGATGAGCTTGGAGCTCAGCACGTCGACAATCTGTTTGGAGACAAAGTCGGCCGGGGCGTTGATCGTAAAGAGCTTGTCGCCCTTCGAAAGCTCAATCGTGGCGCCGGAATCCTTAAGGTCATAGCGCTGGGAAATCTCCCGCGTGGTCTGCTGGAACGCGTTGTCGACCTCTTGCATGTTGACCTCGGACACGACGTCGAAGCTGGAATCTTTAGCCATGATGTTTCCTTTCGCGTACGAGCGGCCTAGTAGCTATCG
>CAUAGV010000209.1 GCA_958428675.1 uncultured Collinsella sp. | reverse complement strand
AGGACTTCCATGATCTGACCAAAAAGAATCGGCGACAAGATGCAAACGACGCCGACGAGCACGGCAACGACAACAATAAGCGCGATAAGCGAACCGATGCCGCGATTCACGCCATGGTGCTCGAGCCAGTTGGTGATCGGGGACATCACAAAAGCAATGATGGAGCCGACGGCAAGAAACTCGATAACCGGTGCCAGGATGCCCATAAGGTTAAAGATGACGGCGGCGATGACGATGCAACCGACGACAGCCCAAATGCGAAGCGTCAGAATGCGGGTATCGCGCAGCGTGCGGTCGGGTTGTTGGGGGTGCTCACTCATGAACGAACCATCACTCCGTCGGGGTCGATCTTATCCTGAATCTTCTTGAGGGTGCGGCGCAGCAGGCGCGAGACCTGCACCTGCGAGATGCCCAGCTTCTTGGCGATCTCGATCTGGGTCATGCCCTTCACAAAGCGCAGCTCAATCACCTCGCGCTCGCGCGGCGAGAAATCGCGAATGGCTTCCTCGATCACCAGGCGGTCATCGGTGAAGTCGAGCTCATTGTCGTCATCAGCATAGCGGTCGAGAATCGAGGGTGCATCATCGGAATCGGACGCTCCGGGAGCCTCGATGGGCACCGACGTATAGGCCGACGACGATTCCATGGCCTCTAGGACCTCGTCGACGGTCACGCCAAGGAACTCGGCAATTTCCTCAACCTTGGGCGAGCGTTGCAACTCGTTGGTGAGCTTGTCGGTGGCCTGGTTAACCTTAGCCGAGAGCTCCTGCAGACGGCGCGGAACGCGCACGCTCCAGCCCTTATCGCGGAAATGACGCTTGATCTCGCCCAGAATGGTGGGCGTGGCAAACGTGGTGAACTCGAGACCGCGCTCGGGGTCAAAACGATCAATCGGCTCGCCGCGGTTCTTAAATTTGTTGGCAAGAAACCTTACCAGGTTCATATGGGACATGACGAGCTGCTCACGAGCGTCCGGATCACCGGTCTCTTTATAGCGACGAAACAGCTCGCGGGTTTTCTCCTTGTCCCAAGCGGTCTTACCGCTCCGGGAACGTTCGGTCATATTAGATATCCGCCTTGAGGTCGAGGGAAAGCGTCAGGGGCGCCGAAGTCTTTTCGTAGGAATCGCACACGCTCGCCAAAATGAGCTCGGCATACACGGCAGCCTGGTCATCCTCGTCGACAGAGGCCTGATCGCCAAAGGTAAAGGTCATGCCAACGTGAGACTCGTCGACATCGAACCTAATCGTAATGTCATCGGAATTAACCGCCGTGCAGCCAAAGATGAAGGCTTCCTCGGCCGCCATACGAATATCCTCGATGCGATCGACGGACATGGAGCACAGCGCACCAACGTTGGCGGCCGTCATACGCACCAGGCGCGCCAGACGCGGGTCCCCGGCAACGGTCAGCGTGATGGGGCAGGTTGCTTCGCTACTCATCGCAGGACTCCTCGGAGGTCTGGGCGGGTGTGTAGGTGTAATACTGAGTCGGCTTGCCAACAGGCTTCTGGCCATAATCGTCGCCCGCGGCGGCCTCGTCCCCAGCTTCGCCAATCAGAACGCGCTCGGTCGGCTGCTCGGCTTCGGCGGCAGCGGAAAGCTTACGCTCGGCGTCGGTCGCGGGAGCCTTCACCTTGTTAATGAGTTTCTGCACGGCACCTGCCGCAGAATCAGTCACGCTCGACACAGCATTGCTGGCCTCTGCCATGCTGCCTGTAACCTCGGAAATGTCGCGAACCACGGCCTCAACTTCTACGAGATTAGAGGTAAGGGCGTCGACGGCGGTCTTGCTCGACTTAAGCAGCGGCTCAATCTGGGCAAGTGCCGGCGTAAGCTCGTCGACAGCGCCGTCGAGCTTTGCCACCACCGGCTGCGCCTCGGCAATCGTATTGTTGAGGTCGGTTACCGTCTTGTCGAGCGAGTCGACAACGGTGCGGGTTTTGCGCAGGGTGAGCGCAAGCTCAACGATAGCCCACACGCCGGCAACGGCGAGCAGCAGCAAGGCGATTTGAATGGGACTCATACAAGCCTCCCAAAGGAATCGAAATACAGACGTTGTTCATGGTACCCCAAAGGGGACGGAAGATTCCCAAAAGCTTACTTTGGCGCCCTGCCGCTACGGTCGCGCTCGCTTTGCTCCACACGCCATTCTTCCCAACCGCGGCCGGCAGGCTGCCAAAAGGCACCACGCTCCAGGCCTTCGGGCAAATAGCGCTGGTCGACCCAACCTTCGGGATAATCGTGTGGGTACTTGTATACACCGTACTCGTCGCTGCCGGGACGGTGACGATCGCGAAGATAACTGGGCACCTCGCGCAATCCGCTACTATGGATATCGGCCAGCGCCGCATCGATCGAAGCCTCGCACGCGTTGGATTTAGGCGCCAAGCACACATAGAGTGCAGCCTGAGCCAGGTTAATTCGGCACTCGGGATAGCCAATGACCTCGGCAGACTTAAACGCGGCTTGCGCCACCAAAAGTGCCTGCGGATCGGCATTGCCAACATCCTCAGAAGCCTGAATCATAATGCGGCGGGCGATAAACTTAGGATCCTCCCCCGCGTCGATCATGCGCGCGAGCCAATAGATCGTGGCATCGGGGTCGCTGCCGCGCATGGACTTGATGAACGCACTGATAATGTCATAGTGCATGTCACCGTTTTTGTCATACGAAAAACCGCGGCGTGGGTTGGCAATCTTCACGTCATCGACGGTGATGGGATAACGCTCCCCTGCCGCCGGCGCCGGCGTCCCCTCGGTATCGGGACGCGTGACGGCAATCTCGCTCGCCAGCTCGAGCGTCGTGAGCGCCGAGCGAGCATCACCCGCGGCCAGCGTGCAAATGGTCTTGACCGTATCATCGTCGGCAGAGAACTTTCCGTTCAAGCCCTGCGGCGCCTCGAGCGCACGCTCGATCAGCATGGCGATATCCTCGTCCTTGAGGTGCTCAAGCTCCACCACGCGACCGCGCGAGAGCAACGCCGAGTTGACCTCGAAGTACGGGTTCTCGGTCGTGGCGCCGATCATAATGACGGTACGGTTCTCAACCGCATGCAGCAACGCATCCTGTTGCGACTTCGAAAAGCGATGAATCTCGTCGATGAATAGAATGGTGCGACGGTCGTAGGTATTCAGGCGCGTTTTGGCCTCGTCAATC
>CAUAGV010000208.1 GCA_958428675.1 uncultured Collinsella sp. | reverse complement strand
TTTGAGGGCGCCGTCGTCGAGGCCGCCCGCCGCGCCGCCGCCAACTACACGCTCGCCGTGCCACAGTTCTACGGTGGACGGATTCAACTGCTTCTGCCGCTGTGCCTGACCGGCGACAAGCCCGAGCTGGCGCTGACAATCCAACGCGAGGGCGGATTCTACGCCGCGCGCACCTGCCTCACGCTCGAGATGGCCTACAACAACGCGCGTCTTATCTGCCGCCCCGAGACCTCGTGGATAAAGCGGTAAAGGCTCCTTGAGCTGCGGGTTTGCTGTTAATCTGGACCGCGCCAGAGCAGCCAGCGCCCACGAATTTAAAATCGAGGGGAAAAAGTTCTTGGTAAACCACGCGCGGCTATGATAGTATCTCTTTTGCCGAAAGGCGACGGGCGATTGGCTCAGGGGTAGAGCATATCCTTCACACGGATGGGGTCACAAGTTCGAATCTTGTATCGCCCACCATCAAAAGCGCAGGTCAGAGGTATTAAGCCTCTGGCCTTTTTGTTTTTGCCACCAAAGGTGACACCAAAAGTGACACCAAATTTTGCAACTTTATTAAAATGGGGCCTCCTTTTTTATTGAATATGACCCCTTCACAATTCCTACAAATGTATAAAATCACCTAACTAAAAGTTTTGTACCTCGGGTCTCATAGACTAAATGTAACTATGGTTTACGTTTTTAATGCAAGCGTGTATAAGTGTTTCAAACTGTTGCAGAGGTGTAACACTTTGCGGCTTTATTAGCTCTTGGCTATTAGTAGATTTGTAACCTCATCTCATACCGTCGCGGAAAGTTTTTCCAAAATTGTCCTTGCATCGCCGCCGGTGTTCCCGTATAGTACTTCTTCGCACGGGGGCGTAGCTCAGCTGGGAGAGCGCTTGACTGGCAGTCAAGAGGTCAGGGGTTCGATCCCCCTCGTCTCCACCCGAGCATTGAAGAAGGCTCCAACGCAAGTTGGGGCTTTTTTTCATATAGGCACACAATTTAAGCTATATAAAAGAAAGAAGGCCAGAGATGGTGTCTGACCTTTTAGAAATTCTGGTGGGCCCTCCGGGATTCGAACCCAGAACCCAGGGATTATGAGTCCCCTGCGCTAACCGTTGCGCCAAGAGCCCTTGTAGTTAGTGGCTGCGATAGTAATGGCGGCTATCCATTTGCATTAGTTTCTCACCACGAGGAAGAATACTACCATGCACGCGATGGTCGTTCAACGCACGATCTTGTCGACCAGGAGAATCAGGCGTTCGCCTTTGTCCTTGCAGTCGATAGGAGGCCGTCTTGCCCGCTTCCGGGCGCCCCGAGCGGCTGCCGGGCACCGCCACACCGCCCCCGCAGAAGTTTTTCCAAAATTGTCCTTGCATCGCCGCCGGTGTTCCCGTATAGTACTTCTTCGCACGGGGGCGTAGCTCAGCTGGGAGAGCGCTTGACTGGCAGTCAAGAGGTCAGGGGTTCGATCCCCCTCGTCTCCACCCGAGCATTGAATGAGGCTCCAACGCAAGTTGGGGCTTTTTTTCATATAGGCACACAAGGTCAAAGGCGGCAGCATGATCCTCCTGGTCGACAAGATCGAAAAAAGCTTCGGCGCACGCGTCCTCTTTAGCGGCGCGTCCTTCCAGATCAACCCCGGCGAGCGCTTCGCGCTCGTGGGCCCCAACGGCGCCGGCAAAACCACCATGCTCAAGATCATCATGGGCATCGACAGTCCCGACTCCGGCCAGGTCCAGTACGCAAAGGACTGCCAGGTGGGCTACCTAGAGCAGGAAACTAATCTGGAACAAAAGGACACCACCATCCTCGCCGAGGTCATGGCCGCCGCCAAGGAAATCCGCCGCATGGGCGAGCGCGCTAACGAGCTGCAGGCCCAGATCACCGAGCTCTCCGAGCAGGGCAAGGACGTCGACGCACTCCTTAACGAGTACGGCCAGGTCCAGGACCGCTTTGAGCACCTGGGCGGCTACGAGCTCGAGAGCAACGCCCGCAAAATCCTTTCCGGCCTGGGCTTTAAGGTCACCGACTTTGAGCGCCCATGCTCCGAGTTCTCGGGCGGCTGGCAGATGCGCATCGCGCTCGCCAAGCTCTTCCTGCGCCATCCCGACCTGCTGCTTCTGGACGAGCCCACTAACCACCTGGACCTCGAAAGCGTCCAGTGGCTGCGCGGCTTTATCGCCAACTACGATGGCGCCGTCCTCATCGTCAGCCACGACCGCGCCTTTATGGACGCCTGCGTCGACCACGTCGCCGCGCTCGAAAACCGTCGCGTGACCACTTACACCGGCAACTACAGCAGCTACCTCAAGCAGCGCGAGGACAACCTGGAGCAGATGCGCGCCAAGCGCGCCGCCCAGGAGCGCGACATTGCCCACATGCAGGTCTTCGTCGACAAGTTCCGCTACAAGCCCACCAAGGCAGCCCAGGCGCAGGAGCGCATCCGCAAGATCGAGCAGATCAAAAAGGAGCTCGTCATCCTGCCCGAGGGCCACAAGCACATCGACTTTAAGTTCCCCGATCCGCCGCGCTCCGGCGACATGGTCGTGGGGCTCGAGGGCGTCTCCAAGTCCTACGGCGACAAGCACATCTACAGCGACATCGACCTCAAGCTCTACCGCGGCGAGCACGTGGCACTCGTCGGCCCCAACGGCGCCGGCAAGTCCACGCTCATGAAGATCATCGCCGGACTGGAGCCGCCCACCACCGGCACCCGCGACCTGGGCACCAACGTGGGCGTGGCCTATTACGCCCAGCACGCGCTCGAGGGCATGACCGAGTCCAACACCGTCCTGCAAGAGATCGACACCGTCACGCCCAAGTGGACCGTGCCGCAGCAGCGCAGCCTACTGGGCGCCTTCCTGTTTAGCGACAACGATTCCATCGAGAAGCAGGTTCGCGTCCTCTCCGGCGGCGAAAAAGCGCGTCTGGCCCTGGCCAAGATGCTCGTGGCCCCCGAGGCGCTCCTGTGCCTGGACGAGCCCACCAACCACCTAGACATCGACTCGGTGGACATGCTCGAGAACGCCCTGCAAAACTTCCCTGGCACCATCGTGCTGATCAGCCACGACGAGCACCTGGTGCGTGCCGTGGCCAACCGTATCATCGACATCCGCGACGGCAAGGTCACGGTCTATGACGGCGACTACGACTACTACCTCTACAAGCGCGAGGACCTCGCAG
>CAUAGV010000207.1 GCA_958428675.1 uncultured Collinsella sp. | reverse complement strand
CGTGTTCTGCATGCGGCCGTCGTTGGGCGTCATGACCGAGCAGTTAATGTCCAGGTAGCGGTCGGCGATAGCGCGCAGAATGTCGGGTGCGTCCGGGTCGATCATCATGGCAGCCGTGCGCTCGCCCGAGCAATCGTCCATGCACACGACCACGCCGCCGTTGGACTCGATGGTGCGACCGATCTTGTTGATCACACCGCCCACCGGGCAGCCGGTAATCAGGATGCGCTTAGCATCTGCCGCGACCGGACGCTCTCCAGCCTCGTAGGCCTCGCGCAGCTTGGCAACCTTTTGCTCGAGCTGGTCCGTATAGGCCTCGATATCAAAGCTGAACGTACCGGCGAACATAGTGCTCATCAGGTCGACGCCGCTCATGGCCGCCGGCCGGTTGGCCTGCAGGGCGAACATCTCGAGCTGGGCGGCGCGCAGGCGATTGCGACGACGGACGGCGGCGCGCAGGTCGTCGTCGGTAATCGTGATGCCGTAGAAGCCCTCGAGCTCCTCCTTGAGCATGCGGCACTCCTCGTACCAGCCCTCACGCTCATAGGCACGATCGCGGCTCTGCGGCAGGTGCAGAATGTACGTACGCTTGAGCTCGTTGAGCAGTTCGTACATCTTCTTCTTGCCGTCGCAGGTGGTCTCACCGATGATCATGTCGCTGAAGTACGTAAACGGGCACTTTTGCGAGTAGGCAAAGCCGTAGGTCGACTTGATGAGCGGGCAGAGGTTTGCCGGCAGCATCTTCTCGGCCTCGGGAATCACCTCGTCGGACGTGCCGCACAGCGCCACGCTCGCAGCCCCCGCGGCATCGATAATCTCGAGCGGCGTATAGCTGCACAAAAAGCCGACCAGGCGATTGCCGGCCTGTTTGTAATCTTTGACGCGAATAAACGCCGCCTTGCGCTGCTCGTTGAACTCCTCAAACGTGCACGGCAACGGCTGCTCAATATTTTCCGACATAATAACTCCTTAACAAACCTTTTAACCAACCAAGGAAACGGCTTTCCCAAGGCCCGAGGTTGCCGTGAAAGAGGAGCGCCGCGTACTTCTGGTACGCAAGCGACGGTTTGAACGGCAAGATCGGGTGCCTGGGGAAGCCACCGGGACGGATAGTCCTAAATGGTTTCCAAGAAAGCCTCGATGCGGGTCTGGAGCTGACCGGCATCCTCGCCGGCGTAGTCGGTCGTGATGTGCATAAACGGAATGCCGGCCTCCTCGGCGGCCTTCTCCACGGCAAACGACTCCATCTCGTAGAGCGTGCAGAACTGCAGGGCCACGTCGACAATGCCGTCGGCATGCAGGTCCTTGGCCATCTGGACAATGTCCTTCATACGCTGGTCGTTGGGCGTAAAGACGGCACAGTTGATCTTAAAGTAGCGCTCGGCGATAGCATCGAGCATCTCGTCAACCGTCTCACCGGACTCATCGACCAAGTCCTTGTAATAGCGCGAACCCGTGCAGGACTCCTCGCCCACCACAACGCCGCCGGCCTTCTCGATGAGGTTGAACAGCTTCCAGTTGGGCACGGCCATGGGCGTGCCGGTGTACAGGATGCGCTTGGCCCCCTTGGGCGCCACGCCCTCTCCGGCCTCGACACGCTGCTCGCACTCGGCCGCCATATCGTTGATGGCTCCGGTCAGACGCGGCGTGTCGTCCATAAAGGCGGCCTGAACGGTCAGCAGGCTGTCGAGACCGCTAATGGGCGCTGGGTCGGCAGTGCGCGTGGCGGCGAGGCGCTGCAGGGCGCGACGCTTCTCATTGACGGCGCGGATGGCGGCCTTCAGACGCTCAGGCGTAATCGTGACGCCACACTCTTCCTCAATCTTGGCGGCGAGCTTTTTAACCTCGGCCTTCCAGGTCACGAGCGTCGACTCGTCGTGCACGTTGGGAATATCCATGACGTACATGTTCTTTTGCGTGGCAAAAAACTCGTAGGCCTTCTTCTTGCCATCGCAGGTGTTCTCGCCTACCACCAAGTCACTCGACTCAATGTAGGGGCAGACCTCACCCAGCTTAAAGCCGGCAAAGCTCTTGATAAGCGGACAAGTGTTGCGCGGCAAGTGCTCCTCGACCTTGTCCGTTGCCCAATCGGCACCCGAGCACAGACCAACGGGAATGCCGTCACAGGCAAGCACGATCTCCTCGGGCACGTACACGCAGAACGAGCCCACGATTTTGGTGGCCTCGCCAGCCTCCTTCTTGTCGAGCATTTCCTTAATGCGGCCGCTGTGGATGTTGGTGGCGACAAAATCCAGGTAGGACGTGGACTTGGGGCGATTGTTCTGCGCCAGGAACATATCGCCGTACATCTGGCCCACGGCGCCCAGCAGCATGTCGTGGTCGGCAAGATTCATGCCGAGGCTCTCCCACATCGGATGGAAATCAAATTCTTCAGCCATGACGGTTCCCCTCTCGAACCAAAATTGAATAGCTACGGTATTGCTGCACGGTGGGTGGCGAAAACCCAGCCGCGCCTAAACCCGGAATTTTAGGGAACCTGCTTTTCGGTCGATTATTTAGTTGTGCGTCGTCTCTCCCGGAGCCGTGAACATACCTGCTCATATGCGGCTCCGAGCCATATACAGGGCGCGCGCGGCAACGCGGCGAATATATGTCGTCTGCGGCATGTGCGCACCCTCCTTTGCAAGTTGAGGTCAACTATATCAACGGTCATCGACCATGCGAACACCGTTGACATTCGTACGACAGCGTCGTGTGCCGTCGTTTAATAAATAATTATCTTGATTGATAAGAGTTTGTCATTCCCCATTCGGCGAACGGCAAAAACAAAGCCGCCGAGGCTTATATTCCCCGACGGCATTACCCGGCGCTATCGACAAACCAAATGGATCCTGCTGGCATCAAAATGCATGCGCAGCGTCTCGCCTGCTTGCGGCAGCTTGTCGACAGGCATGCGCACTTTGTTGACCTTCCACTGCAGGCGCGTCGGCGCGTCGGCGCGCGGCACGTCCAGCAGCACCAGGCGCTCAAAACGTGAATCGCTCACGCGGGCCACATGCAGGTCGTAGCTGTTGCGACCCCGCTCAGCACGGTTGTCCACATGGAAGTAGCTCGCACGAATACCCAGGTACGCCACGTTATCGGAAACCTCACGGCCCACGTTGAAGGTCATGCCCCAGTCGAGGGCCTCAACTTCTTCGTCGCCGATCTTGCGC
>CAUAGV010000206.1 GCA_958428675.1 uncultured Collinsella sp. | reverse complement strand
CACATAAGCGCGGCTCGGAACCTCGGTCTCGCCGACCATCATGTGGTCCAAGCCGTCCGAGACGACCTCCCACAGGTTCTTATCGGGGTCGATGCCGGAACGGTTCTGGTCGACGTAAGAAATCTTGACGGTCTCGCCCACCTCGAGCTCGCCCGAAGTCAGCGGCTCCAGGCCCACAATCGTCTTGAACAGCGTGGTCTTACCGACACCGTTGGGGCCGATGACGCCCACGATGCCGTTGCGTGGCAGGGTGAACGAAAGGTCATCGATGAGCACGCGGCCATCGAACTCCTTGTGCAGGTGATGGGCCTCGAGCACCTTGTTGCCCAAACGCGGGCCCACAGGGATGCGGATGTCGGTCCAGTCGAGCTTCTGGCTTGCGCGGGCCTCGGCCTCCATCTCCTCGTAGCGAGCCAGACGGGCCTTGTTCTTGGCCTGACGGGCCTTGGGCGAGCTGCGCACCCATTCGAGCTCGGCCTCCATGCGCTTGGCGAGCTTGGCATCGCGGTTACCCTGAGCCTCGATACGGGCGGCCTTGGTCTCCAGATACGTGGAGTAGTTGCCCTTGTAGGGATAAAGGTGGCCGCGGTCGACCTCGCAGATCCACTCGGCAACGTTATCCAAGAAGTAGCGATCGTGCGTGACGGCAAGCACCGCGCCCTGATAGTTGTGCAGGAAGTGCTCGAGCCACAGGATCGACTCAGCGTCCAGGTGGTTCGTGGGCTCGTCGAGCAGCAGCAGGTCGGGAGCCTCGAGCAGCAACTTGCACAGGGCCACGCGGCGGCGCTCGCCGCCAGAGAGCACGTTAACCGGCATGTCAGAATCGGGCAGCTGCAGGGCGTCCATGGCCTGGCCGAGCTTGGAATCGATATCCCAGCCGTCGGCGGCATCGATCTCGTCCTGGAGCTTGCCCATCTCGGCCATGAGGGCGTCCATGTCGCAATCCGGGTCGCACATCTCCTCGCCGATCTTGTTGAAGCGATCGACCTTGGCAATCATGTCGCCAAATGCCATGCGCACGTTCTCGATGACGGTCTTGTCGTCGTCGAGAGGCGGCTCCTGCTGCAGGATGCCCACGGTGTAGCCGGGAGTGAGTCTGGCATCGCCGTTGGAGACCTCCTCGATACCGGCCATGATCTTGAGCAGGGTCGACTTACCCATGCCGTTGGGACCCACAACGCCGATCTTGGCACCGGGATAGAAGCTCAGGGTCACGTCGTCAAGAATCACCTTGTCGCCATGGGCCTTGCGAGCCTGATACATCTGGTAGATAAACTCCGCCATTTGCCTGTTTTATCCTTTCTACCTGCTGTTTCCCTATTCTTGTTTCGCTTTAGTGGAAACGAAATGAGAAAACCAGCTCTGAATCTTAACGAAAAAGGGGCATGGTTGCCCACACCCCCTAATACTACCTGGGAAAAGTCCCCCGGAACATACTATGAACTGCGTACGCTAGTTTTCCGCAACCTTAACGAGCGTCTCGCTGCGATTTGCGCCACAGCAGATACGAATAGCCGTAGGCAGCTCCAGCTGAACCAAACGCCAGAACCGCAATCACCGCGGCGATGACTTCTCTCGAAAGCACGCTAGCCGCCACGCCCATTACGATGAGGCCAATGCCCAACACCATAAAGCAGGCACCGCCAAAGCGCTGCGTACGGCGCCAGTTCTCGGGATCGGCAAGCGCCCAAGGCGTCTTGATACCGAGCGTATAGTTCTGCTTCACACGCGGCAAGTAGTTGCCCACACCAATGAAGAGCAAGCCGATAGCGCCGGAAATCAGCACGTTGACCGAACCGACCGCCGGCACCACGCCCCAGACCGTAAGCTCACCCAACCAGCTTATGGCACACATGAACAAGGTGAAGGCGATTACGAAGCCCTGATAGAACTTGCCGGAGGTTCGATATGCCTCACCTTTGGGATCGATGCGCGGCACCACGCAGAACATTGCGAGAAGCGCCAGAGGCAGCACGCCGAGCGCGGAGGCCATCCAGCTAGGGCCCCAACCGTCGACGGCGCCGTTCGCGCCCCAGTGCGTGGGAATCTGCGCAGGCAAGCTCGGCATCACTATCAGATGCGCTGCGACATTGGCGACGCATAGAGCGACCAGCGCAATCCACACGCGCGACGATACCCCCGTGGCGTGAATGCCCTTGTTTTCGTTATTCATCCTTATCACCTTCAGTGTTTGTAAAGCCCATAAACCAACCGATCAAGTCCTGCATGACGGTGGTGTTTAAGCTGTAAACGATGTTTTGACCATGACGCTCATCGGTCACCAATCCGGCGTTTTTGAGTGTCGCCAAATGATGACTGAGCGACGGCTTGCTGATGTCAAAATGCTCGGCAAGCTCCCCTGCCGTGCGGTTGCCCTCGCGCAGCAGCTCCAAAATGCGCCGCCGCGTTGGATCCGCCAGCGCCTTAAATCCCTCTCCCGGCATAGAACCTCCTCTCACTATCTTTCACGACGCGCACACTATACTCGATATTTAGATGCTTGTCTAATTGTCTAATTCCATAGCATCTATAGAACATTCGTTCGTATTTAGCTACAATGGAAGCTGAAGCAGATGGGCCAGCTCCCTCTACCCAAGAAGGAGATGGACTATGAGTATTGACGATGTCCTGACGTTGTTATTGCTTGTAATCGCGGCTGTGGAGCTCGGCATCCACATTGGAGGTCGAATGAAATAGCCGCCCCCGCGTAATGCGAAGACGGCCACTTCTCACGCTACAAACGTGTTTCGGAGTTGGCTAACCCGCGGCAACGGGTGCCATCTGCTTCAATCTTACGCGAATCCCTGCCTCATTTCAACAAACGCCGAGGGCTCAAATGGAATCGCGATAATACCTATAATGGCGATAGTTAAAACATGAATCGCTTCCCCATCGGAGGATATCTATGACCGAAACCGCTGCAGCTCCCATCGAGACACGCGACACCAAGCTCGAGATCATCATGGGCCGCGAGGCTCTCGACAAGCTCGCCGATGCCACGGTGCTGGTACTCGGCTGCGGAGGTGTGGGCTCCAACTGCTGCGAGGCACTCGCCCGCGGCGGCATTGGCCATTTCGTCATTCTGGACAAGGACATCATCGCGCCCAGCAATATCAATCGCCAGGCCATCGCCTTTCACAGCACCATCGGCAAGCGCAAGGTTGACGTGATGGAAGCCATGATTG
>CAUAGV010000205.1 GCA_958428675.1 uncultured Collinsella sp. | reverse complement strand
GATGAACCTGCGCGCCGACGATACGTTTGTGCAGAATAAGGGCTGGTATGCCGCGGCCGACCGTTACCAAGATTTCCTGCGCCGCCACAGCAATATGCGCATCCTGTTCTTGGAGCTTGGCGTAGGCGGCAACACGCCCGTCATCATCAAATACCCGTTTTGGCAGATGACCGCCAAAAACGAGCTCGCAACGTACACATGCGTCAATTTTGGCGAGGCAGTCGCTCCGGCAGAAATCGCCGATCGCAGCATTCTAATCAACGCCGACGCAGGGCGTGTGCTGGACACACTTGCCGTCCAAGCCGTCAGATGACGAATCCGATGCTCAACATAGTCATTGGGAACGTTCTTAAATGACTAGTCGTTAAAGAACGTCCCCAACGACTACATTTAGCCGCAAAAGCGGGCTATGGGCGCGAGCGGTTGTTCGCGAAAGACGCGCTCGACAGCGGCGCGGTATTCGTCGACCTTTTTGGTCTTGCGCACGATCTTGTGAACGGTAGCGGGATCGGCGAAGGCGCATTTGGCGTAGAACCACCACTCCTTCATGCGAAAGACCGCGTTGCCGCCAATCTCTTCTGCATACGCCGCAAACAGCGTGTCGTGGAAGCGCTGCAGCTCAGCTGCCGTAGCAGCAGGGCCGCCGGCAACCATGCGAGCCAGCGCGGGGTTCGCAAGCAAGCCGCGTCCCAACATTACGTGACGCGTCCCGGGATAGGCCTCCACCAGCGCATCCATGTCCTCAAGATCAAAGATGTCGCCGTTGTAGGCCACCGGGAACGGCGCCCGCTCCAGCGTCTCGCCGTAAAATTCTTTGCGCGGCGAGCCCGTATAGCGGTCCTTTTGCACGCGCGGATGCACGATCAGCTCTGCCAGCGGCATGCGGCAATAGAGGTAGAGTACGCGCTCGTATTCGTCGTCGCTTTCCAACCCCAGCCTGGTCTTGACCGACACCGGCAATGGCGAGCGCTCGCACACGTCACTCAAGAACACCTCGAGCTCGTCCAGATTGCGCAGAAAGCCCGAACCCTTCCCCTTGGCGACAACCGTGCCCGAGGGGCAGCCAAGGTTGAGATTGACCTCGCGGTAACCCATGTCGGCGAGCACCTGCGCCGCCCACACAAACTCGTCCGCGTTTTTGGACATCAGCTGAGGCACCACGTTAAGCCCCTGGTTATTGGCGGGATCCACCTCTTTAAACGCCTTACCGCCAAAGCGGTTGCCCACCCGTGGCGGCGGCAAAAACGGCGTGTAATAACAATCGAGCGCACCGAAACACTCCGCATGCACGCGACGGAACACATGCCCGGTAATCCCCTCCATAGGGGCCAGCGATAAATACATCGACATCCATTCTCACATCAATGTGACAAAGGGACTGTCCCTTTGTCACATTTGCAAATCATCATTCGGCTGTTTATTTTGGCACACATACGTATCGGGCGGCATCATCGCGTGGGCACAGGAGCAGCCGCTCTAAACCAGGGCTGTCGTGGCACTTTTGCCGTATGACCTGCGCTCACCGATGGCGGGATTCTCTATACTGAGTCACATATGACGGCATCGCGCCACAACGACCGCCACGACACCAAGGACCAGCCATGGCAGCATTCTCCGAACAAGAACGTAAGCGCATCCAGCGATACTGCATCTACCCCAAGGTTGCCGGAGCGGCGCTTGCCATGGCATTCGTGCTGCCCTTATCGATCATTCCCTTCGAAATGATCGACGACATCGTCTTCCATCACGAAGGCTTTCAAGAGACGGGCATGATGACCGCCTTGGTGCTCACCGCCATCGAGCTCGTCATATTCTGCTATTGCGCTCTCGCCCCGCGCTTTGGCATGCGTGGCAAGCAATGGAAGGAAATGCAGTACCGGCTCGCCGTCGAGCAGAACGAGAAAGACCGCTCGGCACAAATCGCAGGCGTTGTTGGCACGCAGGCCGCCGCACGCCTGCTCAAGAACAGCGACAACGAGGCTGCACGCAACCTGGGCGGCGCGGCAGAAGTCGCCGCTGCCGTAGGCGCCGTCGCCACCGCGGCAGACGTGCTTGCCGAAAGCTTTGCCAACGCGAAGGCCATGGCAGAGGCCTGTGGCGTACCTATCCCCCATGCAAAAAAGTGGATCGTCGCGCTTGTGGCGCTGCCCCTCGCAATCGTGTGCGGCACCTATATCCCACAGCTGGCGCAGGGAAACATCGAGATGCAAGAAAACGCCGCGGCCGCGGCCGAGCAGATCGCCATCGCTCGCAAGGCGCTCGAGCCCTCATGCGAGTACGTGTCCGCCGATGACCCCTACGAGCGATATCAAGATTACGGCTATCACGTTCGCGGCTACCTGCACGACGGTGACTCCGATGCTCAGAAGACCTATACGTACCTGGATTTTGACAACAAGGGGACGCTCACGGAAGTGAGCTACGCGGCAGAAGTCGACCCCAATGCGAGCCTCGAGGACAACCTCGCCCGCATCGAACTCGACCTTGACGAGCTTTCCTCTGTCGTCCAGACCATAGACGTCAAGACCGCAAGCCCCGAGCTCCTGGCACCGCAGAAGCTCCCCGAAGAGTTTAGGCAGGCTTTTTTGAACGGCTCGCTCTGCGAGCGAATCTCTATCAGGACGAGTGACGACCCCATCAAAGCGTATTACTCGTTTGACACGGATCCCGAGGACGAGTTTGACGAGTACACCCATCCAACCATCCGCATCACGCTGATGGGCAAAACAAGCTAGGCGCAGGAGAGAAATGTGGCAAAGGGACTGTCCCTTTGCCACATTATTCGGAGCGTAGGGCTTCTACGGGGTCTTTCTTGGATGCGCTACGGGCCGGCAGCAGGCCGGCGACAACCGTCAACAGCACCGAAATCGCGATGAGCACCAGCGCATCCTGCACGGGCAGGCTCATCAGATTGGGTACCTGTTTGGCCGCAAGCGCCCAGGCATTGACCGGGAAGCTCACGAGCACCACAACGACAATGGCAAAGACGCCGGCAATGAGGCCCTCGATAAAGGTCTCGGCATTGAATACGTTGGCCACGTTGCGCTTTGACGCGCCGATCGCGCGCAGGATGCCAATCTCCTTTTTGCGCTCCAGTACGCTGATGTAGGTGATGATGCCGATCATGATGGAGCTCACGACCAGACTGATGCTCACGAATGCGATGAGCACCAAGCTGATGGTGTTCACGATGTCGGTCACCGAGCCCATGATGATGCCCATGTAG
>CAUAGV010000204.1 GCA_958428675.1 uncultured Collinsella sp. | reverse complement strand
AGACCCCGCCTGCACGGCAAGCGCTCCGGCAAGGACACGCAGCAGCGTTGACTTACCGGAGCCAGAGGCGCCTGCGATACCGATCACGCTGCCAGGCCTAATTTCCAACGAAACACGAGATAGGGTACAGGTGTCTGCTTCTGGATGGCGGACGGTTATGTTTGAGCAGGTTAACGACACAGTTCCTCCAGGCCGCATCGAATGAGCAGATCGCGCTGGTCGGCAAGATCTTGCACGGCACCCAGGTATGCGATGGCGCCCGCCTCGAAGACGGCGACTCGGTCGGCGCGCGCGACCTCGTCGAGCAGCTGCGTGACCTGGATCACGGCAACATCGCGCTGGCAAAGATGATCGATGAGATCATTGACGGCCTCGCGGGCGGTCTCGTCGAGCATGGCGGTCGTCTCGTCAAAAATCATGAGCGAAGGGGTGAGCGCAACCAATCCCGACGCCGCCACGCGTTGTTTTTGGCCGCCCGAGAGCGTGGCGACATCGCGTTGCTCAAGCTCGACAATGCCAAGCTCGTTGAGTGCCTGCAAGACTTCTGAACGCATTTCGTCGCGGGGGACACCGCGGTTTTCGAGTCCAAAGGCGATGTCATCTCGCACAACTGGAGCGACGATCTGGTTATCGGGATCCTGAAAAGCAAGGCCTACGGTGCCCTGCACGCACATAGCGTGCCCGTTCACGTCTTTGAGCAGCCCCGCAAGCTCGAGTGCACAGGTGCTTTTGCCACTGCCGTTGGTGCCGACAAAGGCGATGCGCTCTCCTGCCACGATATTGGCGGCAAGTGCAGCGCAATCGACGGAGGGACGTGTGTCATCGGCTTGCTCAATACCGGCGAGCGCACCTTCTGCCACCGCGCCCGTAATGCCGCCGGTGACGCAGGCGGCGACGCCCAGAACGCCCAGATTGATAAAGACTGCCGGGGTCTGCAGCGCCATGGCGGCAACGCCCAGCTGGCCTACATTGTGCAGCACGGCGGCAAGCATGCTCACGGGCACCAAGCCAACACCCGGCACGGCAGCAAGGGCGACCATGCCGATAAAGGCGAGGACCGTGCCGCCCAGGCTATAGGCGAGCATCATGGGCGAACCAAACAAAAAGCCCGATGCAAAGACCTTGACGAGCGCAACGGCACCGGCGCTTTTGGCATCGAGCGTATAGAGCGCGACGACTACGGCCACGTTGGCAAGGCCCAGTTTAATGCCGGGCACCGCGACGGGCAGCGGAATCATGGTCTCCAGATAGGACAGCACCAATGCGCAGGCGCACAACAGCGAAACGCGCGCCAGGCGGCGAGCGTGCTCGATATCGACCATCTCCACGGATTAGCGCCCCACTACGTCGTAGGTGGTCTCGGCGCTCGCGTCGACGATATCGACGGTAAGCTTGTGCGGAAGGCAGACAATTTGCTCCCCGGCAGCGTCAATCCAGCCCTGGTGCACGCAGTCCTGGTTGGGACAGTCTGCTTCCTCGACGTGCACGCGTCCGTCTTTGATTTCGATGAGGTTGGTTCCCAAGTCGGTCGTAACGCTCTTGGTCGTGTTCTGGCTCAGAGGAAGCTCGTAGACGTTTTGCTCTCCATCGCGGATAACGACCGTGGCCATATCGGCGTTCGTGTTTGCTCCCATCAGACGCGTGGCGGCTAAGCCGGCGCATGCGACGGCCGCTATCGCCAAAACCAGGATGAGGTTGAGTCTTTTGTTGTCGCGCCCATCGCGCGCACCTTTGCGCTTGACCATCATGGCTCCTTGTCCTGCAAGATCTTGAACGTCGAGCCGTCGCTCTTGGTGGCGCGATCGTCCATATCGACTAAAACGCCGCCTTCAAAGCGCTCATCGCTTTCGATGAGCTCCATGGCGCGGTCGTGGCCGAGCAAAAACAGGATGGTAGAGTAGGCGTCCCCAAGCACGGATTTCTTGGTCATAATCGAGGCGCTCTTGAGGTCGGTGGCGGCGGGGTAGCCCGTTTTGGGGTCGAGGATGTGGTAGTAGAACGTGCCGTCCTGCTCAAAGCCGCGCTCATAGAGGCCGCTCGTCACAAGGGAGCGGTTGCGCGTCTTGACGGTGGCGAGCACGTCGTCCTGCGCGCCGTTGGGGTCTTGCACGCCCACGTTCCAGGCGTCGCCGTCAAAGCTCTTGCCCATCACGTAGACGTTGCCGCCCAGGCTGATGGAAGCATCTCTGACGCCGCTCTTCTTAAAGAGCGCCACGAGGTCGTCGGTGATGTAGCCCTTGGCGATACCACCCAAGTCGAGCTTGGCCTCGGGGTCGGAGAGGGTGACGGTGGTACCGTCGACCGTGATGGTGCGATAGTCGACATGGGGCAGTGTCGCCTGGATGTCCTCATCTGCGGGCTTGACCTCGTTGTCAAAATCCCAGAGGCTCGAGACGGCGCCGATGGTGATGTCAAAGAGCCCGTCGGACTCCTCGGCGTAGCGGATGGCTGCCTCGATGACCTCGGCGGTCTCGTGCGCGACTTCCACGGGCTTGCCGCCTGCATTGTTGATGTTCCAGATATCCGAGCCCTCCACGGTGCGCGAGAACTTGTTCTCAAAGTAGGTGCAGCGGTCGGCGACCTCGTCCATAACCTTTTTGCTGCATTGGGCGCTGATATTCACGACAGTGTCGAAGACAAAGAGCGTCGTGCTCTGCACCTTGGGCGAGCTGTCGGAGCCCGCGGAGCCCGCTTTGGACGCGGTTACAGAGCCCGAGTCGCCCTGCGTGCCCGAGCAGCCGGTAAGTGCACCGGCGCAAGAGACGAGGGCCCCGCCTGCGAGGGCGATAAACGTGCGGCGGTCGATGGTGTGGGGGGTCTGGATCATGGTGAGCTTTCTGGTCGGTGGCGTTACGGATGAGCCTGCGCCTGCACGACTCGGTGTTGACGGGGTGCCGGGCCGCGGGTGCGCGTGCCCTACATGAGCAGGTAGCAGAGCGCGGCGAGGATGGCAGCCTTGACGAGCGTGAGCGCAACCTCGGTCCCGCGAATGGCGGGCCCTGCGGGCGGGCGCTTGCGGGTGTTGCCCTGCGCGAGCTCGCTGGCATCGTCGGTTGCTTGATCGCGCTTAAAGCCGTCGAGCCGGGCGAGCGTCACGTTGGCCATGGGGCAGCCATCGGCGCAGCGCCCGCAGGCGATGCACTCGCCCGATCGCAGGTCGGCGCGCTCGGGGTGGATGCGCACCGGGCAGCTGTCCTGGCAGCGGTTGCAACCGCGCGCACAGCTTTCGCGGCGGC
>CAUAGV010000203.1 GCA_958428675.1 uncultured Collinsella sp. | reverse complement strand
TCGGTTCGACGACACCGGCTTTTACGCCACCGATCTTGGACCAGCTCACACCGGACCCTGCGGACTTATAGGCCGAAAGGGCTCGTAAGGCCTGTACAGTCGCAAGCGCGTTGGCATTGCCGGGCTTACCGTCGGATCCCATGGTATGGGCGTAGCCCTTGCCGTCGGCAACCTCGTAGGCGCAGATTGCAGCGATCAGGCTATTCGCACCCGTTGCAAAACCGTTCTTGGTATTTACGGGATCCTTGCCAAGAGCCACAAGAGCGAGCAGCACCTGGGCATTAGACTCGACGGACCCAAAATCGCAAAGGCCGTTCATCTGGCCCCTAAGGAAGCCGAGCGCATTGTCGACAGCAGATGCAACAGAAGGTTGGTCATTCGAGGCCAGGGCGACGGCGCACGCGTCATCATCGACATAGGGCGCAAGCGCCTGAAGTGCCATAGCGGTCATATCGACGTTGCTCGCACCGCCCGCATCGATGGTGAAACCGCCGTCGGGATTCTGGAACGAAAGCAGCGCGCAAACAAGCTGAGCACGCGTCCAAGAAGAGCCGGACGCACGCAACGCCTCATTCGAAATACCCGCCTCGTCAAGGGCAATCAGCGCATAGACCACGTTGTTCGCCGAAGCCACAAGATCTTCGTGAGAGCAAATGTCGGCAATGAGATTCACGCCATCGAAAGAGGTGATATCCTCGCCAAGCGCGGTTAGCGCAAGCGCAACTCGCTCGCAATCAGTCACCCTGGCGGTGTTGCCCGACCACTCTGCCTTATGAACGGTAAGGGACTTCTTGTAATTCGCGATAAGTGCGTCGTCAATCTTGCGCCCCGACGTTGCGAAGGCGTAAATCTCCCATTCTTGACCATAGGTGTACGCATCGATCGAACGGTTGACGTCAAAGTACTTGGCAGCGGAAAGGGCGCCTTCGTCGGCCTTTGCCTCGTTATCCGGCGAGGCAACGATTCCGTCAACCGTAATCTCAAAGGAGATGGCCTGGGCACCGGCAGTCTGATCGATCGGCGTACCGGTCACCGTATAGGTACCGGCCTTGTTCGCCGTCAGGACATAGGCGCCGCTCGCCACAAACAAGCCGTCGTCAGGAGCACCGTCAACGTGCTTCCAATCACCAAGAGCGCGTCGGTCGATACTCACGGCATCCGAGGCATCCCGACCTTCCTCGGTCGTCACACTCCATTTCATACCGGGCTCGGAGACACTCCAGCCCTCGGCATCGTTCTCACCCGTATAACCCAGGTTGAGTTCGACAGTCTTACCGGCCTTAACGGACGCGGGGACATTTGTGATTGTCACCGACTTCAGTGGGTTCCGGTAGGCGTAGGTAACCTCTCGCTTACCCGAGGAGATGACGCTGCCGTCCTGGTTTTCGACCGTCGCCTCAAACGTCGTCTTACCGGCCTTATACGGCGTAAAGCCAATCTCGCCACTCGTAGTGTACTCGGCAACCGCAGAATCACTCGAGCTGACCGTGTAGCATGCGCGATCGCTCGCGTTTTCGGGTCCCACAACCGGCGCAGCCTTATCGGTCAGGAAGGCGCCTTTGGCAAGCGGATTGCGACCGTGCAGATAGACCGTCTCGCCATCCTCGTTATAGCCAAGCGAGACGCTCGTCGCTGGCACATAGCTCGACGTGACCGTCACGCTCTTGGAGGCGATATCGGGATTTGCGCGTGAAGATACCCAAATCGTGGCCTCGCCCGACTTCTTAAAATAAAAGCAGGCGGATCCGGGGTTGGTGTGAAGTACGTTCGCAGGCGTGCCGACAAAGCGAAAACGCGCATAGGAAACAGGAGTGTACTCGCCCTCGGCGGCATCGGTGTAATGAACACGGACTTCAAGATTCTTGACCTCAGAACCCGTAACCGCAATGGCGCCGCCCGTCACGTTTGCGCCGTTATACCAAATCTGAAAATCATCGATCGGTTTGGACACCGCCTTGACCACAACGGTCGCGACGCTCTCGGTAGTGCCGTCGTCCTTGTGGAGCGTGGCGGTTACCGTACCTACGGCGTCGTTATACACGTGCAGCAGGCCCGTTTCCTCGTTAACGGCGATATCACCACTGTTGGCATCTGGGGTACCCCAGGTCACCTTGGCATCCTTGGGCAGGCCAGTGAGCTCAAGCGTGCCCGAAACGCAGGCGGCACCGTTCTCGCCCGCCACAACGTCGTCGGGAGACGGGCAGAGCACGCCATCGGCAGCAGTTACGGTCTTGCCGGTACGGGCAGACGTGAACGTCACCTCGTACTTATTGCTTGCAGCAGGGTTCTCGGAAGACTCGTAGTCTAGATTCTCACCGAAGTGCGGAAAGCCATCAGACCCCATACCCCACACGCTACCGTTTTCACCACGATTGACGTTGAGATTTTCGACAAAAGTCGCCGTCTTCATGTCATGGGTATCGACAGCATAGGAGTTGACGAGCGCGTCCGCGGGGAAGACGACCTTGTTGGTAAGGCCCTCCTGCCAGTACGTATTGATGAGCTGTCCGGAGTCGTAGCTTGCAAAGAGCACGCCGCCGGTCGAAGCGGCGGTGGACATGCAATTGGAGATCACGCCGCCCTTGAGCGTACGGCCAAAGCCAGCAACGCCCTTACCTGTAACGGACGTGGAGCAATTAATGACAGAGCCCTTTACCTGATTGCCAAGCGGACCAAACGACTTGCCGTCCACGGCCTGCTTGAGCTCACCGGCAAAAGAGACATTCTGGATGACGCCGGTGGAGCCAACGCTCGCAAACAGAGACTTAACGCCTCCCTTGTTGTCGAAGGTAATAGTGTGGCCCTGCCCGTCAAACGTGCAATTCAACTCGCCTGTGGGTCCGAAGAACCATTCGTCATCAATCACAATGTCGCTATCGAGCACATAGTAGTTACTCGCATCCTTGACGTTCATATACATGAAATCATCCTGCGACGAGATGTGCTTGACGCTCTCCGGCTGGGCGACGGGAGCCGTCGGCTTCTTTTTCTCAAGCGCATCCGAGGCATCATCGAGCGCCTTGACCGCCGCATTTACATCGGACTGAGATACATCGTCGCTATCGTTGACGATTTTGGCGTCAGCAAGAGCAGCGGCAAAGGCGGACCAGGAATCCGTTGTGTAGTCTGACTCATTGAGCGCCTCGGCGGCCGTGATAGCCGCGACGAGCGCATCCTTATTGACAACGACGGGGGCAGAGCCGCTCACAAGCAAGGGCAGGCCACCGTTGGACACCCAGGAAAAGCCAGTCGACGGCACATCGGTATTGAGCACGG
>CAUAGV010000202.1 GCA_958428675.1 uncultured Collinsella sp. | reverse complement strand
AAGTCCAAGCGATAGTTGCAGTTCATGGGATCCCAACGCACGGCCTGCATCAGGGCATTCCGAGCACTCACATAATCCTGCTGGCGAATGTAGGCAAACGCCATGTCGGAGTACAGGCGGTCAAAGGGAACCTCGACCTGCACCAGCTCGCGCGGATCCTTCTCCACACGGCGATAGGCCAGGCGCTCAAACTTGCTGTCGAAGCTAAAGTACTGGCGCTTCTCCTCCGTCTTGCACTCAGCGTCGATATACTCCTCGGCGAGCTCCACCAGACGCTCAAGCAGCGGCGTCGCCGTAGCCAGGTCGCCCTGCGCCAGATAGTTCTCGGCATACGTGATGTCTTCCAAGCTGATAGGCAGGTCCATGACAACTCCTCGGTCCGGGCGGCAGACTCAACGCGCGCCTTAAATATCGGTCAATACACAAAACCCGGGTCTCTTACGAGGCCCGGGCGTTCAATTTTGGTAGCCCGTACCAGATTCGAACTGGTGATCTCCGCCTTGAGAGGGCGGCGTCCTAAACCGCTAGACGAACGGGCCATATGTAGCAAATGCAATGGCTGGGATGGAGGGAGTCGAACCCCCATTGACGGAACCAGAATCCGCTGTCCTGCCATTAGACGACATCCCAATGACTGCATCGCTGCGCTCGGCTGTGCCTTTGCGCAAGAAAGAAATATACGGGAAGTCCGGCCGTGACGCAAGCCCCAATTTTGACTTTTTTGAAATTCAATCAAATACGGCCAACACGTGAAGGACCTGTGAAGTCGACCGCTGCACACGAAGGGCAAAACGCCGCGAGCGGTAGCCGTCAACCGTTGGCAGATTCTACCGCGAAAACGATAGCACCAGGCAACACAATCGAAGTATCAATGATCACGTAGATATCGAGGCGCCATGGACGAAGAGCTTGATTACCTATGGGAGACCCTGGGCCTCGAGATCACTGCTGACCTTTGGCCCGAACGGGACAAAATCCATCCCACTCTGCGCCCCGCCATCACGGTGATGCAGGCAAAATACCGCCGTGCATCCTTTTTAATCATGCGGACGTCATGGCACGCGGGACTCCCCGACCTTAAGCGAATCCAGGCAAGCCTCGTCGAGCTGTCCGGTATGCCGACCGTCATATCCGAGGCGCACCTGGAGCAGCGCCAGCGCGAGCGACTGCAACAGCAGCGGATCCCCTTTATCTGCCCCGGCGTTCAGGCATATCTGCCCTTTATGGACGAGGAGTACTGGAGCGGCAAGCCCAACAAGCACGTAAAGGTCTACGATCCGCACGAATGGGCGCAGCTCGAGGATTGAGCCGAGCGAGCCCGCCGATGGAAAACACGTCCCACCCTGAGCACTCAAAACGGGTCGCGCTTTCCGCAGCCGCTACAGCAATGCCTCGGCCCAAGCCGATTCCCTAAAGCCAGGAATCGCAAAGTCGTCGCCCACCAGCAGTGGGCGCTTAACCAGCATGCCGTCGGTCGCCAGCAGCTCGTAGCACTCCCGATCCGTCATGCCCGCATCCAGACGCGCCTTCAGGCCCAGCTCTCGATATTTCATGCCCGACGAATTAAAGAAGCGCCGCACTGGCAGCCCCGAACGAGCAATCCAGGTCGCAAGCTCATCAGCCGCGGGATTGTCCAAAACGATATCGCGGTCGATATACTCTACCCCATGTTTGTCCAGCCATGCCTTGGCCTTCTTACAGGTCGAGCACTTGGGATATTCAACAAACAGTACGGTCATGGGAATCCTCCGAATATAGATCGGCCAACGCAGGCACACGCCACACGAGGCGCCTTCGCATGATGGGCCAATTGTAGCCCACGGGTCACACACTAAACGAACCGTACCCCGAATCCGCGTTTGATGAACGGCAGCAGCTCCATTGCCTCGGGCGTGATATGACCCGCAACGTTCATGCGCTCGTCACCGGGAAGATCGACCCGCGCAATCTCAAGCTCGCCTTCGTAGCGCCCATAGCCGCTATTGCTCACAGCGATCGACCCCGCCTTTCGAAACAGGCCGGCACCGGCATCCGTCGGCACGGAATCCGGCTTAAGCGTCGTACGCGACTCCTGAGACCTAAAGATGAGGGTGCTCGAATCGGGCCGGTCGTGATGAATCTGCCCACGTACATAGGCATAACCGGGCTCAAGCTCGCATTGCAAGTCCACGTATCCGGCGGAAACTTGAGCAAACTGCGCCCAGCCCGCATCGGAAAGATCGGGGTCGCCGACCAACACAATGTCGCAATCGGCGCCATGTGCAAGCTCAAGCATGTTGAGGGCAACCTTTGACGCGCGACCGCGCTGCGCCTCGACCGTCGGCAGTCCCTCGAATACCGGCCCGCGAACGTTAGCATCACCCGGCACAAAAGCCATGATTTCGAATCCAAGCGCCGCAAAACGAAGATTCACCCGAGCAATGTCCTCCAGAGCTAAACCGGTATAAGGCTTGGGGTAAAAATTGTGGCAGGCGGCAAAACGAGTCACATCGGCACCGACCTCACGCCACGATGCGATTTCGTCAGAACTCACCGTCGATGCATTGACCACAATGCGAAATACACCGGACAGCTCCGCGACCCGCTGGGCGCTAAAGCCATAGTCCAAACGAAGGTATTCCAACCCCAGATCGCGCAGGTCCTCGATGCGCTCAAGCCCGAGCAAATCGCACGTGCGAGGCCCCACATCGGCAATGAGCGCAATGCCGCGGGCGGAAAGCAGCGACAGCACATGACGGACCTTATCGGCATACGCCGCTCCCCCATCCTCGGGAATATGCAGCGAGGTGAACGCATAGCGCGCACCCGCCGCGGCACCACGTTCAATTGTCCGCTCAATATCCTGCAAAGGGCTGGAAAGATAAATCGAAATACCCGTTTTCACGCTACAACGCTCCTTTAAAAAAGGCCGGCGGAGCAGTTAGCCCCGCCGGCACAACCATAGCATCAAGAAATCTGCCGCGCGCCGCGAACCCCGAGCAACACGGCTCGCGATATCAAACTACTCGCCAAAGAACTCATTGATCTTCTGCTCGTCGACGCCAAAGAACCACGTCAGGACAAAGCCGGCGGCATAGGCAAGCAGCATAGCGGCAACGTAGCCGAGCTGCTGGCCAGGAACGACGATCAGCAGGCCAAACAGACCGGAAACGCCCTGAGAAACCGTGCCGATGTGAAGCAGCGCCGCGAGCGCGCCGCCAAATCCGGCACCCAGGCAGGCCGTCACAAACGGACGAACGAGCGGCAGCGTAACGGCATACATCAGAGGCTCGCCCACACCCAGGATTCCAACGGGAATGGACTCTGCGACGTACTTCT
>CAUAGV010000201.1 GCA_958428675.1 uncultured Collinsella sp. | reverse complement strand
GAAGTCCTGAGCCGCCTGCCCGTGCAGCTTTGTGTTGCGGGCGGCGATCTCAATGAGATGATCTCGCATGCCAAGACGCTCAACAACACGCCGCTCAAGGAGTATTTGGACGATAATCTTTCGTCGCTTGTCACCGTGGCATCGAAGTACGTGTCTCAGATCGCTGCCGAGCTTGGCCGCGGTGTGTTCCCGCTCATCACCAATACGGCCTCGCAGCTGTTCGTGATCTTCCTGGGTCTGGTGCTCGCGTACTGGATGGCCTGCGACTACCCTCGCATGCACCACGAGATTTGCACCATCATCGGTCAGGAGAAGGAGACCTCGTACCGCTTTATGGTCGCCATCCTTTCTCGCTCTGTCGGCGGCTACATGCGCGGTATGGTCGTGACGTCCATCTGCGGTGGTTTCCTTGCCTTTATCGGTTGATCATCGGCCATCCGTATGCGGCGCTCATGGCTATCTTTACCGGCATCATGCATTTGGTTCCGGTCGTCGGTCCATGGGTGAGCGCAGCAATCGCCACAGTGCTCGGTTTCATGTTCAGCCCCATGTTGGCGTTATGGACGCTCATCGTGACGATGGTCGCGCAAAACGTCACCGATAACGTGATTTCGCCTAAGGTCATGCAGAGCTCGGTGCAGGTGCATCCCATCATGAGCCTCACGGCGCTCGTTATTGGCTCGGCGCTCATGGGCCCCATCGGCATGATTATTGCCATCCCGCTTTGTGCGGCTCTCAAGGGCATCTTCGTGTACTACTTCGAGAATGAGACCGGCCGTCAGCTTGTGGCCTATGACGGCGCCGTGTTTAAGGGCACACCGTACCGCGATGCCGATGGCAACCCGGTCGCCGCCTACGACGCGCTCGGTGACGACACCTTCATCTACGAGTCCGAGCTCATCGGCAACGAGACTGCGCCCGAGGCCAAGGCCATGCCTAAGCCCGAGTTCGATAATCCCTGGATCAAGCTGTCGGGCCTGCAGCCCGATGCGACGGGTTTCTTCAAAAACCCCTTCGCCAAGGATGACGATTCCAATACGGACGACGACACCAAAACCGGCATCGACGGCTCCATGGACGATTCGGATTCTAAATAGGTCCTATTAACGTTTCTTGAAGTTGTAAATGACAAGAAACGCGAGCAAAGCGATTGATAAGGGGCCGGCTACATAGAAAAAGAGAACGTCAATTGTGCGCAGAGTGTAATAAGCCTTATCGCCGGACACTACTGCATACAATGCGTAGCCAAATGCTGGTTGGATTGCGTACCAGCAGGAGAAGGCCAAGAGCGCTAAAAGTGCTACTACCAGAAGTGCATTCAGGACAAATCGTTTGCTTTTCATTGATCGCTCCTTATCGGTGACCCTTATATGTAATTCTACAGCAGCCTTTTTTCAAAGGATTGCATAGTCCTATATAACGTGCACTTTCGCTGGAGGGTCGCCGTTTGGCGGCCCTCTTTTTTGCACTTGCGCGGTGGGATGGTAATATCGTTACGTTTGAACTGTTTCGATGTGAAACCGAGGAGATTCCCTCTATGAGTGCTGACTACCCGTCAATGACTACGGCCGAGATTCGCTCTAAGTTCCTCAACTTCTTTGAGGAGCGCGGTCTTAAGCTCTATCCTTCTTCGTCCCTCGTCCCCGACGATCCTTCGCTGCTGCTTGCCAACGCCGGCATGAACCAGTTTAAGGAGTATTACCAGGGCAAGAAGACCATGAAGGAGATCGGCGCGATCTCCTGCCAGAAGTGCGTCCGCACCAACGACATCGATTGCATCGGCGAGGACGGCCGTCACCTGTCCTTCTTCGAGATGCTCGGCGACTTCTCCTTTGGCGGCGTCTCCAAGCAGCAGGCCTGCGCTTGGGCCTTTGAGCTCATCACCAAGGAGTTCAAGCTGCCGCTCGATCGCCTGTACTTTACCGTCTTTACCGAGGACGACGAGACCCATGACGTGTGGCGCTCCCTGGGCGTTGCCGAGGACCACATCTCCCGCCTGGGCGAGGACGATAACTTCTGGGCTGCTGGCCCCACCGGCCCCTGCGGTCCGTGCTCCGAGATCTACTTTGACATGGGCGAGGAGGTCGGTTGCGGCAGCCCCGACTGCAAGCCCGGCTGCGACTGCGACCGTTTCCTTGAGTTCTGGAACCTTGTGTTTACCCAGTACGACCGCCAGGAGGACGGCTCCATGCCGGAGCTGCCGCACCGCAACCTCGATACGGGCATGGGCCTGGAGCGCATGGCCGCCATCATGCAGCACAAGACCGCTAACTACGACGGCGATCTGATGCAGCACCTCATCAAGCTGGGCGAGAAGATCAGCGGCAAGACCTATGACGCCGACGATTACTCCGGTGCCAGCCGCTCCCTGCGCATCATCGCGGATCACTCTCGTGCCGTCGACTTTATGATCTCGGACGGCATTCTCCCCGGTAACGAGGGTCGCGAGTACGTCCTTCGCCGCCTGCTCCGCCGCGCCGTGTTCCACGGTCGCCTGCTGGGCATCGAGGGCGCCTTCCTGACCAAGTTCATTGACGAGGTCAACGCCCAGATGGGCGAGGCCTATCCCGAGCTGCTCAAGAACGTCGCACTCGTCAAGGGTATCGTCGCTTCCGAGGAGGAGCGCTTCTCCACGACACTCGATAACGGTCGCGTCTACCTGGACGAGGCCCTGGCCGCGCTTGCTGAGGGTGCTGTCCTTCCGGGCGACGTTGCCTTTAAGCTGCACGACACCTTTGGTTTCCCCATCGACCTGACCGTCGAGATTGCCGGCGCCGCTGGCCACGACGTCGATATGGACGGCTTCACCGCCTGCATGGAGGACCAGAAGGCCCGCGCTCGCGCCAACGCCAAGGGCGACGCCTGGGGCAGCTTCAACGACGTGTGGGTCGAGCTTTCGGACAAGGTCGCCGCGACCGAGTTCGACGGCTATGACAACGATGTGATCGAGGGTGCCAAGGTTGTCGCCATCGTGCGCAACGGCGAGTCCGTCGAGTCCGCTGCCGCCGGCGAGGATGTCGAGGTTGTGCTCGACCGCACGCCGTTCTATGCCGAGATGGGCGGCCAGCAAGGCGATGCCGGCGAGCTTTCCGCCGAGGGCGTTGCGTTGACCGTCGCCGATACCAAGAACCACAACGGCCTGTATGCCCACGTCGCGCAGGTCGCCGAGGGCACGCTGACCGTTGGTGCTACCGTGACTGCCGCGCTCGACGCCGAGCGCCGTGGTTTCCTGCGCCGCAACCACACCGCCACCCACCTGCTCGACGCTGCGCTTAAGCAGGTCCTGGGCGAGCATGTCTCCCAGGCTGGCTCGCTGGTGACGCCCGAG
>CAUAGV010000200.1 GCA_958428675.1 uncultured Collinsella sp. | reverse complement strand
CCGCACATGTGCGGATGAATGTGGGAAGTGTTCGGATGAAGTTGCCAATCAAGGAGCAGCAGGTTTCCCGTTTCAATCCGACATCGTCGCTTGCAATCGACAGGGCGGTTTCGCATAATAGCTTTTAAGCTTCGCGACGGAAAACGCAGATGAAACGAACCATATACCGTTGCTTTGGGGCATAGCCCCGCTTCATCTTCTCTCGCGCAGCCAACTGAATGATGCGATTTGGGTGCTGGAAGATGGGGAGAGCTCATGGCTTCTTCTGATGCAACACAACGAGCAGTCCTTGCCGGACTTTCGTGCGGGATCGGCCTTGCCGCTCCCGTGGTTATGTATGCCGCGACGCTGCCGTTTTCGTCGGTGAACGAGACGGTCGTGGCGGGTGCGGTTCCCTTCGCCGTGGGCGCGGTGGCGGGCGTGGGCATCTATGCCGCCTCGCTGGGTATCTCCGAGTATCGTGCGCAGCGTGAAGAGCGTCTGTTCCAGCCCGATGCCATGGGCGGTGCCGCCAATCTCAATCAGCATCAAAGCGAGTTCAAGACCGCCTCGATTCCAGCTCAGCAGCAGGATGCGACTCCTTACGCTGCGACTTCTGCTTCTCAGGCTCAGTCGGAGCAGTCTACCTCGGCATTCCTTTCCGGCCTGACTGGTGCGTTCCAGCGCCGTCATGCCGATGATGGTGTCCCTACCATCGCTCGAGCCGCAGATGCTATGGACGAGGACGAGGCTTGGTCTATGATCGACAGTATGCTCGACGACGATTCGCCGGTGAGCTGCGACCCTGCACACTCGCGCGACGTCTATCAAGTCGCCATCGACGAGCTCACCAACGGCGGGCAGTCCGGCTCCTTCAATCGCGACGACATCGCCGCCGCGGCACGCGCCGTGTCTGGCTCCCAGGCCGCCCCTGCGGGCAGCACGGCGGCTTTCGTGGCACTCGTCGCCAACGCGGCAGCCAATAACGCCTACAGCGCTACCTCGGCGGACGCGAACGCTTCTGCCGATAATTCGTACGTTGATGAAGCCATGACCGCGGACGAGGAGGCCGTTGCCGCCCGCCGCGCCGCCGAAAGCTCGCTTTGGGGCGCTCCTGCCCAGCAGCAGGCGGCTGAGGCTGCGCCGTACAACGCAAACCTCGCCAGCATGCCTATCATCTCCGGTGTCGCGGACATCGATCTCGATGACCTCGATGAGCCTGCAGCCATCACCGCATCGATTGATGCCCAAGATCGCATCGACACCGGCGACCTTCCGGACGCTTCGCTCGAGGTTGATGTCCCCATGGCCGATTACTCGGGCCACGAGGACATGTGGGCCGCCGCCACCGCGATTCTGGATGAGATTGACGAGCCTGCTCCTGTTGCAGCCCCCGCTCCCGTCACTGCCCCTCAGCCTGCTGCCCCCGCCTATGTCGGCCGTCACAGCGCTGTGTTCCCCGAGGATACCGCCCGTATCTCGCGCGAGGGCATCGAGCGAGCCGAGGCTATTGCCGCCGGCATTATGGAAAATCGTCGTCACGAGCGCGTCAATCAGATCCTCGAGGAAGAGATCGAGCGCCTGCAGTCCTCTACCGCCAAGCGTACGGGCCGTGCCTATCTGAGCGTTATCGAGGGCGGTACCGCCAGCTTCGCGCCACTCCGCGCGGAGGCATAACTTCTGCATGGTTAAGATCAATCGAAAATGGGCGGTCGTGACCTGCCTGATGGCGCTCTTGATCTGGGGCAATTCGCTGGTTCCCGGCTCGGGGTCGGGCTCGCTGAGCCTAACGGTCATGGAAGCTATCCGCGATTTCCTGCACGGCGTGGGACTTCCATATGCATGGGTGACCAACTTTGTTGTTCGCAAGTGCGCGCATTTTACCGAGTATATGGTGCTCGGCATCCTGGCAACGCATGCCTTTGATTATGAGGGGCGGCGCACCTTTGACGTGCTGCTGCCCACGGCGGTGTTCCTGCTGCTGATTCCTTCGATCGACGAGACGATTCAGCTCTTTGTGCCGGGACGTGCCGGCATGATCACCGATGTGATGATCGACTGCTGTGGAGCGGCAACGGGCGTTGTGCTCCGATATCTCTTACGGTCGCTGATGTGCGCCAAAAAAGCCGCCTAGGACGTATTGTTTGGTCCTAGGCGGCCTTTTTTTCGAGGGCTTATATGGGGCGTGGTGGCGTTGTTCCGTAGGTCGGATTTGCCGGGCGCGCCACGCCCTGCGGATGCGTCTGCTACTGAAGCGCCTGTGCGCCCAGGGCCAAGCAGCCCATAATGCCCTGCTTGCCCTCGAGGCTGTTGTTGACGATGTAGCTATCGATGTCGGCCATCTCGGACGTGACGATGTAGCCGTTGAGCATCTCGGCACACTTCTTGCGCGCGAGCGGCACGATGGGGGTGTGGTCGGCCACGCCGCCACCGATGACGATCTTCTGCGGTGCGTAGCACAGGATGTAAGTCATGAGCGCCTGCGCCAGATAGCCGGCGAGCAGGTCCATGGCCTCCGGGTCATCGGCCATCTCTCCGGCGCTCTTGCCACCCCAGCGCTTTTTGACGCCGGGACCGGCGATGAGGCCCTCGAGGCAGTTGTCGTGGAAGGGGCAGCCGCTGTGCTCGCCGATGGTGTCGCGCGGGTCGCGAGTGACCAGGATGTGGCCGGCCTCGGGATGCATCATGCCGTGCACGAGCTTACCGCCCGAGAGCACGCCGGCGCCCACGCCGGTACCGATGGTCAGATACACCACGTCAGTGAGGCTCTGGGCGCAACCAAAGGTGACCTCGCCCAGGCAGGCGACGTTGACGTCGGTGTCGTAGCCGCAGGGAATATTGAGCTCGTTTTGGATGGTGCCCAGCAGGTCAAAGTAGCGCCATGCCGTTTTGGGCGTCTCCAGGATCTTGCCGTATTGGGGCGAGGCAGGGTTGACTGCGGTGGGGCCAAAGGCGCCGATGCCCAGCGCGGCGATGCCCTTGTCGGCAAACCATGCGTTGACGGCCTCAACGGTCTCCCGCGGGGTCGTGGTCGCAATCTGCTCGCGTTCCAGGACCGTGCCGTCTGCATAGCCCGTGGCGCAGACCATCTTGGTGCCGCCGGCCTCGAGCGCTCCGATAAGCCGCTGCTCTGCCATAGTATTCCTCTCTGGGACGAGTTGCTCCGTGACTAAAGTATAGCGCTCTAAACAAATTGAGAAAGCGCTATAAAAAGAAGCCCCGCAACGCGGCGGGCGATGCGGGGCTTCTTTGGTTACTTTAGTTGCCGGGCCGTCCTTACCCGCGCGGGTTGATTTTATCACGTAGTGACTTGAGGTTCTCAAGCGCAGCGTTGAGCGTCTCGTCTCGCTTGGCA
>CAUAGV010000199.1 GCA_958428675.1 uncultured Collinsella sp. | reverse complement strand
TAGCTACGGCGTCCCAAAAAGACTGGTCCTCCACCACCACCCAAATCATCCTTACAAAACGAGGCCCTGGCCAACCGGCCAGGGCCTCACTAACTTTTATTCCGTTTTAAACGACGGGCTGATTGCGCGCAGGAGGTCTCCCAGGCGGGCCGGGGTGTAACCTCCGCGCGCAGTTTCGCAGCGAAGCGAGAATGTTTGAGCACGGAGGTTACACCCCGGCCCGCCTGGGAGACCTCCGTGGAACAAGCCTATCTACTCGAGCTCAAATGCACCCGTGTACAGCTGGTAGTAATACCCGCGCTTAGCAATCAGCTCGTCATGGTTGCCGCGCTCGATGATGCGACCGTGGTCCAGGCAGATGATCGCATCGGAGTTGCGCACGGTGGACAGACGGTGCGCGATGACAAACGTCGTGCGGCCCTCCATGAGCTTGTCCATGCCTTCCTGCACGATGGCCTCGGTGCGGGTGTCGATACTCGACGTGGCCTCGTCCAGAATCATCGCGGGCGGGTCGGCCACCGCGGCGCGCGCGATCGAAATCAGCTGGCGCTGGCCTTGCGACAGCTGGGCACCGTTGCCGGTAAGCATGGTGTCGTAGCCGTCGGGCAGGCGGGTGATAAAGTCGTCCGCGCCCGCGAGCTTGGCCGCCGCGATGCACTCCTCGTCGGTCGCATCCAGGTTGCCGTAGCGGATGTTATCCATCACGGTGCCGGTGAACAGGTTCACGTCCTGCAGCACGACGCCCAGCGAGCGGCGCAGATCGGCCTTGCGGATTTTGTTGACGTTGATGCCATCGTAGCGAATCTTGCCGTCGGCGATGTCATAGAAACGGTTGATGAGGTTGGTGATGGTCGTCTTGCCGGCACCGGTGGCGCCGACAAACGCGACCTTCTGGCCCGGCTTGGCGTATACGGACACGCCGTGCAGCACCTCGTGGTCGGGCGTGTAGCCAAAGTCGACGTTGTCCATGACCAGGTCGCCGCGCAGCGGCACGTACTCGATCTCGCCGGTTGCGCGGTGCGGATGTTTCCACGCCCACATGCCGGTGTGGTGGTCAGCCTCCTCGAGCTGCCAGGTGTCGGGGTTGACCTGTGCGTTGACGAGCGTCACGTAGCCTTCGTCGGCCTCGGGCTTCTCGTCGATGAGCTCAAAGATGCGGTCGGCGCCGGCGAGGCCCATGACCACGGCGTTGATCTGCTGCGAGATCTGGCCGATCTGTCCGCAGAACTGCTTGGTCATGTTGAGGAACGGCACTACGACTGCGATGGACAGCGCCATGCCCGAGATGCTCAGGTTGGGCACGCCCAGCGCCAGGAAAATGCCGCCCGCCAGTGCGACCAGCACGTAGAGCAGGTTGCCCAGGTTCATAAGGATGGGCATGAGGATGTTGGCGTACATGTTGGCCTTCTGGGAGACCTCGAAGAGCTTTTCGTTGCGCTCGTCAAAATCGGCCTCGGCGGCAGACTCGTGGCAGAACGCCCTGACGACCTTCTGGCCGTTCATGACCTCCTCGATATGGCCCTCGACCACGCCGAGCTCGGTCTGCTGTGCAATGAAGAAGCGCGCGGAGTTGGAGCCGAGCAGCTTGGTCATAAAGGTCATAAAGGCGACGCCGGCGATGATGACCAGGCACATCCACACGCTGTAGTACAGCATGATAAAGAACACCGTGACGATGATGATGATCGTCATGAGCAGGTTGGGCAGCGACTGGCTGATCATCTGACGCAGCGTATCGATGTCGTTGGTGTAGTGGCTCATGATATCGCCGCGCTGGTGCGTGTCGAAGTAGCGGATCGGCAGGTCCTGCATGCGGTTGAACATCATCTCGCGCAGCTTCTCCAGCGAGCCCTGCGTGACGATAGCCATGGCGCGGTTCCAGAAGAGCGAGGACAGGACGCCGACGCCGTAGATGCAGGCGAGGGTGGTCACGAGCTGTGCGATCTTGGGCTGCGCGGCTTCCCAATCGCCCGACTTCCACGATTCGCTAATAATTTGCAGGGCGCTCTGCAGGAAGGTCGCGCCGATGGAGTTGATGATGGCGCAGAGCACCACGCCGGCGACGACGAGGGGCAAAAGCACGGGATAGAAGCCAAAGAGCGTCTTGATGAGGCGCGACATGGTGCCGCCCTTGCGGTTGAGCGCGCGTTCGGCGGTCGTTGCCTTACTCATGTGCCTCGCCTCCTTCCTGGGTCTGAGCTTGCATTGCGGATGCCTCGGTGTCGGCCTCGACGGCCCCTTCGCCCTCGGCAGACATCTTGTTTTGCGAGGTAAAGGTCTCGCGGTAGATTTCGCTCGTCTTGAGCAGCTCTTCGTGGTTGCCGATCTGTGCGATGCGGCCGCTCTCCATGACAATGATGCGGTCTGCGTCCTGCACGGAGCTGATGCGCTGAGCGATGATGAGCTTGGTCGTGTTGGGCAGATAGCTTGCCAGCCCTGCGCGAATCTTGGCGTCAGTCTTGGTGTCGACGGCGCTGGTGGAGTCGTCCAGGATCAAGATCTTGGGGCGACGCAGCAGGGCGCGTGCAATGCACAAGCGCTGCTTCTGACCGCCCGAAACATTAGAGCCGCCCTGTTCGATCCAGGTGTCGTAGCCCTTGGGGAAACCGTCGACAAACTCGTCGGCGCAGGCCAGATGCGCTGCCTCGCGGACTTCCTCGTCGGTGGCATTCGGGTCGCCCCAACGCAGGTTTTCGGCGATGGTGCCGCTAAACAGCACGTTTTTCTGCAGCACCATGGCGACCTGGTGACGCAGCGCGTCCAGGTCGTAGTCGCGCACGTCCACGCCGCCCACGCGCACAGCGCCTTCGGTGGTGTCGTACAGGCGGGCGATGAGGTTGACGAGCGTGGACTTGGCCGAGCCGGTGCCGCCGATGATGCCGATGGTCTCGCCGCTTACAATGTGCAGGTCGATATCGTCGAGCGCCTGGCGCTTCGCATGCTTGGAATACTTAAAGCTCACGTGGTCAAAGTCGATGGAACCGTCGGCAACCTCGAGCACGGGCTCGGCGGGATCGGCGATCGTGGGCTCGGCGGCCAGCACCTCGGCAATGCGGTGTGCCGATTCGTCGGCCATGGTCACCATGACAAAGATCATCGACAGCTGCATCAGGCTCATGAGAATCTGGAAACCATAGGTAAAGGTCGAGGAGAGCTGGCCCACGTCGAACAGCGTGCCCTGGCTCGTGATGATGAGCTTGGAGCCCAGGTAGATGATGACGACAAACGCGCCGTTGACGCAGATGTTCATCATGGGGTTGTTGAAGGCGAGCAGCTTCTCGGCGCGGGTGAAGTCCATCTGGACGTCGCGCGCGGCGGTCGCGAACTTCTCCTTCTCAAAGTCTTCGCGCACATAGCTCTTGACCACGCG
>CAUAGV010000198.1 GCA_958428675.1 uncultured Collinsella sp. | reverse complement strand
AGGTTGGTGTTGGTAAAGCGAAAACCAACGCCCTGGACTTGCCCCGCCCAGCGCAGGAAATAGCGCAGGGGAGTGTCTTGAGTGGCCTCGTCGCTTGCGAGCACAGTAAGCCTGCGGCGCAACTCGAGCTCAATGTTTGATGGTTTTTGAGGCTCTCGACTGCCGCCGGTGACGCTGGAGAAGAACGCATCGAAGAAGCCCATCGCTAGGCCTGCTTGCCTGCGTCGGACGGGAAGGTAATGCCGGCCTGCTGGCGCACGGCATCCATGATGCGCAATGAGACGAGCGTGACATCGCGGTAGTGGCCAAGTTCGTGACGTCCCGCCGGGGTCTCCCAAATCTCTTCCTTAACGTTATCGATGCCGCCGATGGCGGTGATAAAGTCTGTGAGTTCGTATTCCATAGTGTTGCTCGATTTGGGCAGGTCGAGCACGCGGCCGTTGTCGCCCTGTTCGCGCGGTGCCTCGGTCGCCGAGCCGCGTACGACATCGCCGCGATAGTCGATGCGGACGTTGCGGGGCGTGGACAGATGGTCGATCTGGATAGTGCCACGCTCGCCTTCGATCTGCGAGGGCAGCAGGTCATTCGTTATTTTGGAGTGCGCGAGCTCGACGGAGATACGGCCACCGCCGTAGCTGGCGAGGATGGAACCGCAGCCGTCGATGGGGCCGTGCGTGAGCTGTCGCGTGGCGGGGTCGAGCAGAGTAGCCATGCTCGTAAGGCCGGAGGGCATGCCGAAAATCTCGACCATGGGCTCGACGGTGTAGACGCCGATGTCCATGAGGGAACCCGATGCCATATTGCAGTCGAAGATATTGGTGGCGCGTCCCGCGAGAATCTCGTTGTAGCGCGAGGAATATTTGCCAAAGCGCAATGAGGCGCGGCGGATGGGGGCGATCTCGCCCAGGGCGTCCTCGATGGCGTGGAAGGCGGGGTCGTGGAGGGGACGCATGGCCTCGAGGGCCACGACACCTGCTGCCTCGGCAGCGCGGAAGACTTCCAGCGCCTGCGCTTCGGTGGCGCAGAAGGGCTTCTCGACGATGACGTGCTTGCCACCGGCGATGCAGGCAAGGGCCTGCTCGTAGTGGAGTGCGTTGGGGCTGCCGATATAGACGGCGTCGACGTCGGCGGCTGCCGCGAGCTCATCGAGTGAAGTAAAGTTTCGCTCGCCACCGCGCTCGGCGGTAAAGGCGGCACCGCGATTGGCATCGCGTGAAAGCGTGCCCACAAACGCGGCTTGGTCGTTGGCGTTGACGACTTGGATAAAGTCGTCGGTGATCATGGATGTGCCGATGGTCGCGATGCGCAGCATACGTCCCCCTTGCGTTGTTTGGTCTACAGGATGAGTGTAGCGCGTGGGGATATAAAGCTGCGCGAAAACGCTATTACAGGTCGCTCTCGTTAAAGCCGGCGTCGATATCGAGGTTGCTGCCGTCGGCCGCCGTGGTGGCGAGCTCATCGCAGCGCTCGTTGAGCTCGTGACCGGCGTGACCCTTAACCCAGATGAACTCAACCTTGTGCTTGCTTTTGGCGGTGAGTAGGCGCTCCCACAGGTCGCGGTTCTTGACGGGCTGCTTGTTGGCGGTTTTCCATCCGCGCTTTTTCCAGCCGTCGATCCAGTGCTTGTTAAAGGCGTTGACGACGTACTGCGAATCGGAATGGACTTCGACCTCGCAGGGGCGGTTGAGTGCCTCGAGCGCCACGATAACGGCCATGAGCTCCATGCGGTTGTTGGTGGTCTTGGCATAGCCGCGCGAAAGCTCGGAGGTAAAGGTCTTGCCGGCGGGGTTGGTGTATTTGAGCACGGCGCCGTAGCCGCCGCGTCCCGGATTTGATCGGGCCGAGCCGTCGGTGTAGATGATGACCTTCACGGGCTTCCTTTCGTTGAGTGCGTTTCATGTGAGTGACCATTGTAGCGCCATGCCCGCCGGGGGTCAGCAATCTACGATTTCTACCCCGTCTTCCGACAGCTAGTTGGCATGGATGATGCGATTGAGCTCGTCGAGGTATTGCTGCAAGAGGGGAGAGGGCTTGCGCTCGTCGTGCATGATGTAGCCAACGTGCATCGTTGGGGCGTCTGCTAGCGGGATCGATGCCATGCCCCATTGCATTTCATTGGAGAGGACACCGGTCGACAGGGTGTAACCGTTCGACGTGATAAGTAAGTTAGTAAGTGTTCCGCGGTCCGAGATTCGTATGTTGCGGTCGCAAGGGATATAGCTAAAAGGTTCCTCGGCGTAATAGAAGGAGTTTGAGGTTCCCTGCTCAAAGCTGTAGCGCGTATAGGGCGTGAGGTCGGCAAGGGACAGTTGCGGGCGGCGTGCGAGCGGGTGGCGCTCGCTAACGAAGACGTGGACCGTCGCGTCGAATAGGGGATGGAAGCTTGCGCGGGCATCGGCGAAGGCCTTCTGCAGAACGCGGGCGTTAAAGTCATCCAGATACAGAATGCCGATATCGCTGCGAAACGCACGGACGTCATCGATGATCTGCGATGTGGTGGTCTCGCGCATGATGAACTCGAACTTGCTGTCGCGGCAGCGCTCGACTACGTTGACAAAGGCCTCGACCGAAAAGGCGTAGTGCTGGGCGGAAATGGCGAGGCGGGCTTGCGGGGTGCCACCGTCCTCGTAGCGTGCCTCGAGCATGTCGGCCTGCTCTACGACCTGGCGCGCATAGCCCAAAAGCTCGGTGCCGTCGTTGGTGAGCGTGACGCCGCGGCTGGAGCGCGTAAAGATCTCCAGATGGAGCTCTTGTTCTAGGCTTTTGACGGCGTTTGAGATGTTGGACTGAGCGGTATAGAGGCGCTGAGCTGCGGCGTTGATTGAGCCGGACTCTGCCACGGCGATCAGAAAACGAAGCTGCTGGAGGGTCATCGGTGCCCGTCCTTTCGATAGCTATCTAAAAAACCGATAACAGGTTAGCGCTTTTAAGTGATTGACCGAGCGAAACAATGCTCGTACTATTCAAAACACACAAAGGCGGTAGGTAATTAAGCCGACCACGGAACCGGGATGTCAAAGGGAGGACCGCATATGAACTGCTTGCCAAGACGAATGCCGGGCTCCTGTTTGCGCCCGTTGGCGTGATCAGGAGACAGCGACTTACTTTTCTTACTCTTAGGTACTTACATTCGATCAAGGAGATCATCATGAGCCAGTTCATCAACAACCCCGAGCACACCTTTGGTTTCGATACCCTGCAGCTGCACGTTGGCCAGGAGAGCGCCGATCCCGCATCCGACTCCCGTGCCGTGCCTATCTACCAGACCACGAGCTATGTGTTCCGCAACTCCCAGCACGCCGCCGATCGCTTTGGTCTTGCCGACGCCGGTAACATCTACGGCCGTCTGACCAACTCCACCCAGGGCGTGTTCGAGGACCGTAT
>CAUAGV010000197.1 GCA_958428675.1 uncultured Collinsella sp. | reverse complement strand
CGGTCACTCCGAGCGTCGTGGATATTTCCACGAGACCGACGAGGATATGAACAAGAAGGCCAAGGCCCTCGTTGCCGCTGGCATCGTTCCCGTCTTCTGCTGCGGTGAGCCCGAGGAGGTTCGCGAGGCCGGCACCTATGTCGACTTCGTCTGCAACCAGGTCAAGGCAGGTCTCGAGGGTCTCGAGATCAAATGCCCCAAGCAGCTCGTTGTAGCCTACGAGCCCATCTGGGCCATCGGCACCGGCAAGACCGCTACCGCCGAGGACGCTCAGGAGGTCTGCGGCGCTATCCGTGAGACCCTCAAGGAGATGTTCGGCGAGGAGCTCGCCAACGGCATCCGCGTTCTCTACGGCGGTTCCGCCAAGCCCGGCAACATTGCCGAGCTCGTCGCCAAGCCCGACGTTGACGGTGCCCTCGTGGGCGGCGCTTCACTCAAGGCTGCCGACTTCGCCTCTATGGTCGTCAAGGCAGGCGAGTAGGACATATGGCACAGCGTCATCTTCCTGCACTCCTGATCATCATGGACGGCTGCGGCCTGGCTCCGGCCGATGGCGAGAACGCCGTCGCCGCTGCCAAGACGCCCTTCCTTGATAGCCTGTACGAGAAGTACCCCCACACCACGCTCGGTGCTTCGGGCGAGGACGTGGGTCTTCCCGATGGCCAGATGGGTAACTCCGAGGTGGGTCACCTCAACATCGGTGCCGGCCGCATCGTGTTCCAGGAGCTTTCGCGCATCAACAACGCCATCAAGGACGGCTCCATTGCCAAGAACGAGGTCTTCGTCAAGGCTATGGACGACGTCAAGGCTGACGGCAAGACTCTCCACCTCATGGGCCTCATGAGCCCTGGCGGCGTTCACTCCCACATGAACCACGTCGAGGCTCTGGTCAAGATGGCTGCCGAGCATGGTGTCAAGACCGTTCGCGTCCACGCCTTCATGGATGGCCGCGACGTCGACCCGCAGTCCGGTGCTGGCTACATGAGCGAGTTCTGCGCCTTCCTGGCTAAGATCTCCGAGGAGACCGGTTGCGACGCTCGCGTTGCCACCGTCTCGGGCCGTTATTGGGCCATGGACCGCGATAATCGTTGGGAGCGCATCCAGCGCGCCTACGACGTTATGGTCAACGCGTCCGATGCCGATGTCGACCCCGTTGCCGGTATCAAGGCCTACTACGAGAAAGATCCGCGCGGCGACGAGTTCGTCGAGCCCTTCGCTGCCCACAACGAGGGCATCCACGAGGGCGACGCGGCCATCTTCTTCAACTTCCGTCCCGACCGCGCTCGTCAGATGACCCGCGTGTTCACGGACAAGGAGTTCGACGGCTTTGAGCGCAAGCAGATCAAGCTTTCGCACTTTGTGACGATGACCGAGTACGATCCGACGTTTGACGTCGAGGTCGCCTTCCCCAAGACGTTCCCCGAGAACATCCTGGCCGACGTTATCGCCGCCAATGGCCTGAAGCAGCTGCACACCGCCGAGACCGAGAAGTACGCCCACGTGACGTTCTTCCTCAACGGCGGCATCGAGGAGCCCAAGGAGGGCGAGGAGCGCGTGCTCGTCGCTTCCCCCAAGGTCGCTACCTACGATCTGCAGCCTGAGATGAGCGCTCCCGAGGTTACCGAGAAGCTTGTCGCCGCCATCAACGAGGATCGCGCTGATTTCTACATCGTGAACTTCGCGAACTGCGACATGGTTGGTCACACCGGTGTCTTCGACGCCGCCGTTAAGGCCGTCGAGGCTGTTGACGATGCCCTGTCCAAGGTTGTCCCGGCGATTCTCGCCAAGGGCGGCTTTGCGCTGATTACCGCCGACCACGGCAACGCCGATCACATGTTTGACGTTGCTTCCGACGGTTCCAAGCATCCGTTTACGGCTCACACCACCAACCGTGTGCCGTTCATCATCGTTGATGAGAAGGCGCAGCTCACCGGTATCGAGGACGGTCGTCTTTCCGATATCGCTCCGACCATGCTCACCATGGCTGGTATTGAGCCTTCCGCCGAGATGACGGGTCGCGTGCTCGCCACCGAGGCCTAAGAGAAAACAAATACCGTTTTCTAGCAAGGGGGTTGTCCATATTCGGGCAACCCCTTTTTTGGTATTTCTGCCATTTCTACCCCGTCCCCGAGTGGCGGGTAGGGGAGAGCGGGGGTTGTGGTACAGTACTGGAGTTTAAATTGTTCTATTAAGGAGCTTATCTATGGGTCCGTTCCAGATTCTTCTGTTTGTCGTTTGGGCTGTCTCTGCCGTGGCGCTGACGATTCTCGTCCTGATGCATTCCGGTAAGGGCACCGGCGTTTCGGATATGATCGCTAGCTCGCTGTATAACTCCAGCTCTGCCACGGGCGTCATGGAGCAGAACCTCGATCGCCTGACGGTAATTATGGCCGTCGTTTTTGCCGTGTGCGTCGTCCTGTGCATGTTCTTCTTTCCGCAGGGCATCGTCGGCTTCTAAGCACAAGCCGCATAAATACTTGAAAAGGGTTCCGCAAGTGCGGGACCCTTTTTGTTTACATATTTGTAACAGAGTCAAAATATCCCCACATACTTCGCCCAACTAAAGAAATTCTCGACCGTTAACCGGAATTAGCCCCAAATCGTGAATAAAATGCGCTACTGTATTGCAAAACGTTGGCCTGTTGTGCATAACCAGCCATAGCAGCGGGCGGCGTTTTAATGGTTCGGATCGGATTGTCTCGACATGTGTCCGACTGAACATTTCTTTGTCCTATCTCATAAGGAGGATGGCATGGCTGATTCTATGTTCCACCAGCCCGTTATGGGTCGTCGCGCCTTTGTTGGCGGCACCCTTGCTGCGAGCTCCATGGCTTTTCTTGCCGCATGTGGCAAGAAGGGCGGCGACGCTTCCGGTTCTGAGTCCGGTTCGACGCTGAACTTCTACATCAACAACCCGGTCTGCATCGACCCCTACAACGTCCAGGAGGACCAGGGTACTCAGGTCGAGTATCAGCTCTTTGACGCTCTGACCTCTTACGACGCCGAGAAGGGCGAGATCGTTCCGCTGGCTTGCGAGTCCTTTGAGTCCAACGACGACGCCACCGAGTTTACCTTCAAGATCAAGAAGGCCAAGTTCCACAACGGTGACGACGTTACCTCCAAGTCCTTCAAGCTCGGTTGGGAGCGTCTGGTCAACACCAAGTCGGCCATCGCTACCGAGTACGGTCCTTCCGAGGTCTCCTATCACCTTTCCATGGTCGAGGGCTATGACGACCTGCTTGCCGGTAACGCTACCGAGCTCAGCGGTGTTACTTGTCCCGACGATGAGACCCTCGTCGTCAAGCTGGCTTCCGCTTACGCCGACTTCCCCTTCGTCGCCTCTCACCCGGCTCTGGCCCCGGTTCCCGAGTGCGCCGAGTCCGATGCCAAGAGCTTCT
>CAUAGV010000196.1 GCA_958428675.1 uncultured Collinsella sp. | reverse complement strand
CGGGCTCGACGACGCTCAGGCTCATCGAGCATCTTCCCCACCTTGAAGATGTCACCTACGTGACCGATTCCGTGCTCCATGCTCAGCGCCTTGCTTTGCGGGGTATGCGTACCGTGGTGCTGGGCGGCGAGCTCAAACCCGAGACCGAGGCGCTCGTTGGCCCCGATGCCTTGGCAACCTTAGATCGCTACAACTTCAACTGTGGCTTTTGGGGCTCTAATGGCATCGCCGCCGAGCAGGGCTTCACGGCGCCCGATATCGAGGAGGCCCAAGTAAAGCGCATCTCGATGCGTCATACGGCCAAACGCTTCGTAATCTCGGACGCCAGCAAATTTGGCATGGTGGCGCCCGTCAAGTTCGCGGACTTTCGCGATGCAACGATCATCACCGCGGGCGAGGTGCCCGCCAAGTACCGGGCAATGGACAACGTCGTCACGGTCTAGCGGCGGGGCAAGGTCAAAACCATTTAGTTTTCTCAATAGAAAAGCGGCAACGTCCATCACGGACGTTGCCGCTTTCGTCGTCTACTGGTTCTGTCTAAGTCTGTAACAACTGGACCGTTAAAAGTGGGATAGGTGTTACAGATTGAGATGCTTCCGAACCGCGCCGTCCCTTTGTCTCAATCTGTAACATCTGGGATCGATTTTGCCGAGTTACTGTTACAGATTGAGATTTTCCCTTAAGGGGGATTCGAATGTCTCGATCTGTAACAGATAGACCGGAAAATGGGTTCTAACTGTTACAGATCGAGACGTTTTGGGACCGCGGCTGAGCCATTGCGGCAAAACCACCATAAAGGTGCTTGTCCCCTTTGTGGTGGTTTAGGGCTCCCAGGGGCAGGGAGCTTCGATGTGGATGTGCTCGCCGGTTACGGGATGCGTGAAGGACACGCTGTGGGCGTGGAGCATCAGGCCGCAGGGGCGCGGCGTGCCGTACAGGTCATCGCCAACCAGGGGATGGCGCTCGCTGGCCAGATGTACGCGGATCTGGTGCTTGCGGCCGGTGAGCAGCTCGACATCAATATACGAGCGCGTGGGCAGGCCTCGACGGCTCTTAAGACGCTTGAGCACCTTTACGCGTGTTTGAGACGGCTTGCCGCTGGCGCCGACGCGCATCTTTCGACTGTCGTGACGGTCGCGGGCGATGGGCTTGTCGATGAGCTTTTCGTTCCAGTCGATCTTGCCCTCGGCCAGCGCCAGGTAGTGCTTTTCGAACGCGTGGTCGATGATCATCTGATCAAAGGCGGGCTGCGTCTGCTTGTCGAGTGAGAACAGCACCACGCCGGTGGTGTCACGGTCCAAGCGGTTGAGCGGCTGCATGTCGGTCGCGGCAAAGCCGTCGCCCATCGCCAGCAGCAGGTCGCTGGCGTAGTCGGTGAGCGTGCGCTCGCCGGTGCCATCGCCGTGGACGATCATACCGGCAGGCTTGTCGATGGCCATGAGCCAGGCGTCGCAGTAGAGGACTTGAGGTTCTTCGTTCACGTGTAAGCCTTTCAGTTAGCTGATTCCGACAAACATGCAGCCCGAGGTCGCCCCGCGTAGGCGGGCGGCGGGCTTGCGACCGGCCTGCGCGGCCTCGACGGCGCGACGGACGCGGGCGACGGCACGGCCCACCTCATCCGTCTCGAGCAGCGTTCCGTCCACCATGAGACGGCGCACGCCGGCGTCGAGCAGCTGTGGAACCTGCGGTGTGAGGTCGATGGGGTAGGCGTCGTACAGGCGAGAGCGGCCGTGGATGTCGGTGCGGACGGGCATGACCTTTCCGTTGATATTCTTGAGCGAGAGCTTACGGGCACGCAGGCGGCAGCTGGCACAATCGTGGATGCAACCGTTGGCAACCTGCAGAATGCAATGCTCGCTTGTCATGACGCGCGGGCGGCCAAAGACGGTGATGCCTAGAGCCGCGGGCGCGGCGGCGCCGAGCGAGACAATCTCGTCGAGCGTGATCTCGGGCGAGAGCCAAAACGCACCGGCTCCGCGCTCGGCAAGCGCCTCCATGCAGGGCGTGTTGTGCACCGGCAGGCAAGAGCGAATCTCGGCCGTGGCGCCAACCTGGGCGGCCAGGGCAAGCTCAGAGATGTTGCCAATAGCGACCGTGGCGCCGGCAACAACCCATGGGTCAACGCGGGCGTGGTCAACGGCGCGGCAGACCTCGTCGAGTGCGGGCACAATACCCTGCTCAAATGCATCGGCAGGGGAGAGTCCGACAGCCTCGAGCGCGTCGGTGGTCATGTAGATGCGCGTTGCACCCTCCGCGCGAGCGGCCTCGGCGGCCTCGAGCGAGGTGACGGTAGCGCAGATCTGCGGCTCATCGCGGTAGTGCTCGGGCGCGGGGCGGGAATCATTGGTGACAGTCGCCGGTAGCTCGAGCGTGCGGGCGCGCTCCTCGTACGGTGCCAGAATGGCCTCTTCCAGCGCCTTGCAAGCGGCGGCGCGCACCTTGTGCACGGCGGAGAAGCCCATACCGCAGCACTCATCGAGCGCCACCTCAAAGCTCGCAGCCTCAAAGGGAGAGGAACCCATGCGGCCGACGTGCTCAACCAGATCGGACGCCTCGACCGCACGGGTCTTGGCGGCCTCGACGGTAAAGCCCGTGGCCGTGGCCGTAAGCGAAGGGCCGTCGCAGCAGGTGAGCGTAACGGTAAACGGCTCGCCCAGACGCGCCACGACGGACACATCAACAGCTCGGCGGCGCAGCACATCGCGCTTGAGCGCGGCGCCGGCGGCGTCGATGGCACGCTGACTGCGAATCACGCGGACGCGGCAGCCCTCGGGCATGCTGCGGGGTACGCGACATTCGATGACTTCACCGGCTGCGGCATCATCGGCGGCAATGGTGGTCAGGAACTGGTCAAACTCGTTATCGTGGCGAAGCTCCAGCAGGTCGCCCTTGCCCACGGGCTCAAACAGCTCAATGCGGGCGATGGCGGCGCGGCGACGGCGGTCGTCGGGCTTGAGGCCGCGCACATCGCGGTTGGCCGGGCGGCTGCCCAGCACCGTGCCCACGATCTGGCCGCGGTTGTTGGAACGCTCATAGCTCATCATCTCGTCGCCCGAGGTGCCGTCCTGATAGGCGTGCGTAAAGTCGCGGTTAAAGCAGCGCTTGAGCTGGCGCTGGCGGGCGGCTTTCTCGTCCTTGGCAACGGTGGTTCCGGCCAGCATGTCATCAATCTGATGACGATACACGTCGACGATGGAATACACGTAATCGGGCGCCTTCATGCGGCCCTCGAGCTTGAGCGACGCGGCGCCGGCGTCATACAGGCGGCGAACAAGTTGTGAGGTGTTGGTGTCACGCGGGCACAGCGCGCGCTCGCGACCGGCAGGGGAGAGCGAGCGACCGTTCTCGTCGATCAGCTCGTAGGGCAAGCGGCAGGGCAGGGCGCACATGCCACGGTTG
>CAUAGV010000195.1 GCA_958428675.1 uncultured Collinsella sp. | reverse complement strand
GCAGCTCGCCTTCACCGCGGCGGTGCACGATTACTTGGCCGCCGGCACCGTGCCAGCCGACGCTAGGCTTTCCTGCTCGGTGGGTGCCTATGGCCAGGCCGTGAGCGAGCACATGTTTGCCATGGTCCTTCCCATGATCAAGCGCCTGCCCGGCTATCACGACTTGCAGCGCAAGCATCGCTGGGAGGATTTAGGTCCGGTCACCTCGCTCAAAAACGCCAACGTGCTGGTGCTGGGCGCGGGCGACATTGGCGGCCACTTTGCCACGCTCTGCCGCAGCATGGGCGCGCACGTCCGCGGTATCAAGCGTCATCCGCTCGTCTACCCCATCGTGTTTGAGGACATGGACGGCATGGATGCCCTGCCCGAGCGCCTGGCCGAGGCTGACATCGTCGCATCCTTTATGCCCAGCACACCCGAGACCCGCGGCCTGGCGAACGCCGAGTTCTTTGCCGCGATGAAGCCGGGCGCCTTCTTTGCCAACGGCGGCCGCGGCGATCTTGTGGTCGCCGACGACTTGGTTGCCGCTCTGGAGTCCGGGCACCTCGCCGGCGCCGCAGTCGACGTCACCGACCCCGAGCCGCTGCCCGCCACAAGCCCGCTGTGGGATGCACCCAACATGCTCATCACGCCGCACGTCTCGGGCTGGTTCCACTTGGCCGCCACGCTCAATAACGTCGTAGACATCGCTGCGGAGAACCTGCGTCACCTGCAGGCCGGCGAAACTTTACGTTGTTGGATCGAGCACTAATTTGTTCCGGCGTTTTACCAAACGCCGGAACTGCTCGACGCTGCGAGCCCGCCGTTTGGCCAATCTGCCGTTCAATTTCAAGGGCGCGACCAGAAGGTCAGCGCCCTTTCATTTCACGGCACCTTGGCGCAAACGGCGGGCTCTCGCTGACTTTTGTTCGACCTGTGGGATCTTTAAATTGCTAGAGCGTTGCTAAGTAATTTTTTGCGTCTTCTACACTCATTGCTGCAACGGGTGCATGCGAACAGAGTTTGACATCGTTGGTGACCAGTAGATCTGCTTGAGCGCGTATCGCTGCCGCAATGATTAAATCGTCTTCGTAATCGCTATGGAGCTCACGCTGCCTGCTCGCCATCCATATGTCGCTCAGGTCACAGGGCACTGGCGTGGCAAGCTGCGACAACACGCTAAGACAATCCCATGCAAGCGAAGTCGCTGCCATAGCGGCATCCTGGGACAGTGAGCCATGCTCGCGCCGATACCATGCCTTATGTTCGCTTGAAATCAAATAGAACAGGTCTTTGGACGATGTCGCCGCGTACAGCAAATCAGCCTGTGCCGTGCATGCATCGCGTAAAAACTCAATCGCCACCGAACGACCACGTCGTGAGGGAATGAAGTAATCGAGCCACACGTTGGTGTCAACCAAGATGCGCTTTGGAGTCTCACTCATAGAGCCAGCTCATCTCCTCGCCATAGCGATCAGCATAGGCATTCCGTTTGAGCTCTTCGTCGTCCGATGGCTGAGCCTTGACCATATCGATTCCCGACTCACGGCAAGCGGCAGCGAACAGCTTCGACCCCTGATCCATGAGCTCGAGCTTACGTTTGGCGGCCTTTTCGCGCTCGCGCTGTTCCGCCCGGGCACGACTGGGCAGCAAGATATCCTCGAGCGCGCCGGGGCGATCGGCCAGCGACGCTGCAAGCTGCCAGAGCGCTCGCACCGCTTGGCTCGGCGTCATACCGGCCCTGGAGAGAGCGGCGTCCCCACTCCTTTTAAGATCGGCATCGAGACGTACGTTGATCTGAGCGGCTGTTGTGGTCATAACCCCTCCTTAGTACTTCAAAAATATCATAAAATACTATGGTAGATACGTAAAGCATGTATAGCATTTATAAGCATTAGCCGTACTCTGTACACAAAAAGCCGCCGAGGCACATTGCACCTCGACAGCTACGCATCACCGATCTAGTTCGGTTTCACCCCTTGCATTCGCCCAGATAAAACCTGCCAAAATAAACCTGTCCCTTTTTGGCAGGTTTTAGAGCTCCACGCTTTCGGCACCGTTGATGGTTAGGTCGCGCTCGTAGAAGGCGGTGAGAGCGCGGATGGCGTACATCACGTCGCGCACGCCGCCGGTCTCGTAGCTCGAGTGCATGGCAAGCTGCGGCAGGCCCACGTCCACGGCATGCATGCTCGCCTGCATATTGGACAGATTGCCGAGCGTGGAGCCGCCCGCCATATCGCTCTTGTTGGCGAAGGCCTGCGTGGGCACGTCGGCGTCATCGCAGATGGCCTGGAACACCGCGCGGCTAAAGGCGTCGGTGCAGTAGTGCTGGTTGGCGGCTTCTTTGATGACGATACCGCCGTTGAGCACGACCTGGTTGCGGGCGTCACACTTCTCGGCATGATTGGGATGCACGGCATGCGCATTATCGCAGCTCACGAGCATCGAGGCGGCAAGCGCACGGTGGTACGACTCGTCGTCAAAGCCCAGCGACCCGTTGATGCGGCGCAGCGCGTCGGCCAAGAACGTCGACATGGCGCCCTGCTTGGTCTCGGAGCCAACCTCCTCGTTATCGAAGCAGCAGTAGACCGAGACGTCGTGCGCATTCTCGGCACCCAAAAATGCCTGCAGCGAGGTGTAGGCGCAGGCCAGATCGTCAAGTTTGGGCGTCGAGATAAACTCGTCGGCCCAGCCCCAAATACGCGCATCCTGTCGATTGACCAGGAACAGGTCGCGGCCCAAAATCTGCTCGGGCTCAACGTCCAGCTCGTCGGCGATTAGGGCGTCAAAGTCGCCCTGCTTAAGGTCACCAGCGCTGATGAGCGGGCACAGGTCAACGGCTCGGTTGGGAGCAAAGCTCTCGTTAACGCCACGGTTCATGTGGATGGCAAGGCTCGGAATAATGGCAACCTCGCGCTCGGTGGCAAGCAGGCGGCTCTCAATACGGTCACCCTCGCGCACCAGCACGCGGCCCGCGAGCGCCAGCGGGCGGTCGAACCAGGTGTAGTCGATCATGCCGCCGTAGGCCTCGGTGTTCAGGCGAAGCGTCTCGCCCGCACCGTCAAGCTCGGGCACGGCCTTGACCTTAAACGTCGGCGAATCGCTGTGCGACGCCGTGAGCTGAAAATGATAGTCACCGGCAACGCCGTCCTCGCCCCACGTCGCGGCCAGGTCTTCGCCCACCTTAAAAGCGATGACGCTCGAGGTGTTGCGCTGCGTGTAATAACGCCCGCCCGGCTCGATATCCCACGCCGCGTTCTCGGGCAGGTAGGTAAAGCCCGCCTCGTCGAGCTCGGCCATAATGGTCGCCGCCGTATGGAACATGCTGGGGCATGCCTCGATAAAGTCGATAAGGTCGTTGGCGGCCTCGATATCGTCGGCCGTCACATGCGCGCGCTCGGGCGCTTCCTGATCCGTCATGCTCTCCCCTTTCGCTGGGCTGATGGTCCCCTCC
>CAUAGV010000194.1 GCA_958428675.1 uncultured Collinsella sp. | reverse complement strand
CCTCAAGGGCGTGGGCGAGTCATGCGTACGCGAAGGCGTACCCACCACCGACTGGGACTGGATCATCTATCCCGAGGGCCTCTACGACCTGCTGCTCCGCATTAAGAACGATTACCCCAACTACAAGAAGATCTACATCACCGAGAACGGCATGGGCTATAAGGACGACTTTGAGGACGGCTTTATCGACGACGCCCCTCGCATCGATTACATGCGCCAGCATCTCGCGTGGATCCTCAAGGCGATCGACGGCGGTGTGAACGTCGACGGCTACTTTGTGTGGTCGCTGCAGGACCAGTTCTCCTGGACCAACGGCTATAACAAGCGCTACGGCCTGTTCTACATCGACTTTGAGACCCAGAAGCGCTATCCCAAGGCAAGCGCGTACTGGTACAAGAACGTCGCGGAGACCGGCCTGCTCATGGCCTAGTTTCCGCCGCATACTCCCTGTCGGCCGCATACGAATCCCAAACCGGTTCGTATGCGGCCTTTTTGTTTTGGCTCGGCCCGAGCAGACCGTTTGTCTCGATCTGTAACATCTAGCAGGGATTTTCGGTCCTACCTGTTACAGATCGAGACAAACGGGTAGCCCGAAGCAGAATATCTCGATCTGTAACATCTAACCCGGTTTTCTACTCCCAACTGTTACAGATTGAGATAATTCGACGACGCCGACGTTTTAATATACCGTGGTACAATTGTGTCCCAACGCAAAGGAGGTACCCATGTCAGCTTGTGTGCCCGTCCGAGATATGAAGGACACTGCTGCATTCACCACGCTTGTTGAGTCTGAGCGCGACGTCACCGTAACTAAGAACGGCTACGAGGCCATGCACTGCATCAGCAGCGACCAGTATCGCCTCATGCAAGAAGAAATCGCCAAGGCAAAACTGCTGTCTCGTATGATGTTGGCAGAAGACGAAATATCGCAAGGCGACTACAGCGACTACGAATCCTTCGCGGCTTCGATACGAGACAAATATGACCTATAACGTCGTAATCCTCAAAAGCGCGCGATATGAGTACGAGAGTATTGTCGGATACCTTGCTCAAATCCTCAAGAATCCGCGTGCAGCAGGCAATTTTGTCGCTGAGTTTGAATATCAGCTTGACCTGCTTCGCGAGCAGCCGCTTTTACGTCCCCTCTCGCACATGCAAGAGCTGGCGGCACGTAATTACCGATCGTTTCCCGTCAACAACTACGTGTGTCTATACAAGTTTGAGCGCGAAACGATCTATATCGCCCACGTTTTTCACCAGTCACAGGACTACGCCCGCCTGGTCTAGCCCGCAAGCCGAATAATTGGCCCGAGCACATTTGCGCGTCATGTCGCGTTGCGTTGACACGCCAATCCCTCGCCACGGCAGGGCAAACGTATCGCCCACAGCGCTAGCTAGCAGATGACCTGCGTGTGCTCCTCGATGGCGGCGCGATCCGCATCGGTAATACCCGGCTCGCACACCACGGCATCCAAATTGTCCAGGCGACAGAAGGTATAGAAGTCGCGCTTGCCGATCTTGCTGGAGTCGGCGATCAGATAGCGCGAGTCCGCCTTGCTAAAGGCAAGCTGCTGGATACGGCCCTCGTCCATGTTGGATGTGGATACGTCACCGTCCAAGATACCGTTGGCGCCGATAAACGCCGCATCGATGCCCAGCGCGCGAAGGGTATCCTCGGCCGTTGGTCCCACAAAAGCGGCGGTGCGGCGACGGTACATACCGCCCACGAGGCACAAGTCGCAGTCCTCGCGCGCCTCGAGCAGGTTAAACACCGAAAGCGAATTGGTCACAATGCGCAGGCGAAACGTCGGCAGCATCGAGGCCATCTGTTCAACCGTGGTGCCCGTACCCAAAAAGATGGTCGAGCCTTCCTCGATAAGCTCCACAGCACGGCGCGCAATCTGCAGCTTTTCCTCGGCATGCTTAGTGCGCTTTTCGCTGTGCGAATACTCATGGCGCAGCATAGCGTGCGGACGGCCCTGTGCACTGCGGGCTCCGCCGTGCACGCGCTCGATCTCGCCCAGACTCGCAAGTTCTTCGAGGTCGCGGCGAATCGTCATGTCCGAAACGCCCAGCGCATCCGAAATCTCCTTGACCGAGACCGTGCCCTGCTCCTCGAGCAGCTGACGAACTTTATCCTGTCGCTCTGCCTTAATCACGATGAATCCTCGCCGTTCTCTGCGCGCATATCATTCAAACAGTAACGAACAAATTGTATCAGACTCGTACGCATCAAAAATGAACGCCCACACAGCTCCAATCATCACTTTTTTTGAGAAAAATACCCCCTGCTTTAGTGGGGTGTAGTGATAATCTTGCCTGTTCGCGCTACAGTTTGTCGAAAATACCTCGATGTTAGGAACCAAATGATCACTTCCGAGCTTTTCGGCACCGCGCCGTGCGGTACCCCCGTTCATCGTTACACCCTCAACGGGCCCGAGATCTGCGTTCGCATTATGGACTATGGCGCCACCGTGCTGGGTATCGATGTGCCCGACATTCCCGGCAACGTGCGAGATGTGGTGCTGGGCTTCGATAAGCTCGAGGATTACTTTGACAACCCCGCCTGCTTTGGCGCAACCATCGGCCCCGTGGCCAACCGCACTGCGGGTGCAACGATCACCATCGCCGGAACGGACTGGCATATGCCGGCCAACGAAGGCGCCAACAACCTGCACAGCGACCTTGAGCACGGCCTGCACAAGCGCGTATGGGACGTTGAACTCGACGAGGTCCACAACGCCGTTCGCATGACCACCTCGCTTGAGGATGGCGAGCTGGGCCTGCCCGGCAACCGCACCTTTACGGCCGTGTTTACCGTGACGCCTACCGGCGTCTTCCGCATCGAATATGGCTGCGAGAGCGACCGCGCCACGTACGTGTCCATGACCAACCACACGTACTTTAACCTTGCCGGCCATAACGCCGGCATGGACTGTGAGCACTTCTTTGTTGCTAACGCCACTCACTACCTGCCCATTAACGAGCAGAACATCCCCACCGGCGAGATTGTTCCGGTCGAAGGAACACCGTTTGACTTTCGCGAGCTGCGTCCCGTCGCTCCCGGCATGGAGGCCGACGATCCGCAGATTAAGCAGGCACGCGGCTACGATCACTGTCTGTGCATCGATGGCTATCAGTACGGCCGTAATCTGCGCCGTGCGATGCACGTCGAGGAGATGTGGACCGGCCGCGAGCTGGACTACTACACCACCGCCCCGGGCGTGCAGCTCTACACCGGCAACTGGCTGGGCGACGAGCACGCCAAGGACGATGCCAACTATGGCTGGGGCGCCGGCTTTGCCCTCGAGGCAGAGATGTACCCCGACACGCCGCACCAGCCGCTGTTCCCGCAGGGCATTGTGGGCCCGGGTCACCCCTACAGCAATGTGATCGAATACCACTTTATGAGGCACTAAGCCCACAACGCAACATATCGCACAGCAGCG
>CAUAGV010000193.1 GCA_958428675.1 uncultured Collinsella sp. | reverse complement strand
CGGCGGCCCGCGCTGCATGAGCATGCCCTTCTGGCGCGAGGACCTCTAAGTCTTTCCGTTTCCGGTGCGGTCCCCCTACAACCGCACCGGTTTCGCCCGTCAAACGGGCACCGCTACTATTTACGTAATTCATTTTTTCGAAAGGATTTGAACCATGGGTGTTAACCTCTCCGGCCGTAGCTTCCTCAAGCTCCTCGACCTCACCACCGAGGAGATCGAGTACCTGCTCAAGCTCTCCAAGAACTTCAAGGACATGAAGCGCGCTGGCGTTCCGCACCGTTATCTCGAGGGCAAGAACATCGTTCTGCTCTTCCAGAAGACCTCCACTCGTACCCGCTGCGCCTTCGAGGTCGGCGGCATGGATCTTGGCATGGGCGTCACCTACCTCGATCCCGGTTCGTCCCAGATGGGCAAGAAGGAGTCCATCGAGGACACCGCCCGCGTTCTCGGCCGCATGTATGACGGCATCGAGTTCCGTGGCTTTGCCCAGGACGACGTCGAGGAGCTCGCTGCTAAGTCTGGCGTGCCCGTATGGAATGGCCTGACCACCGAGTGGCACCCCACCCAGATGCTCGCCGACATCCTGACCGTCCAGGAGAACTTCAATTACGACATCAAGGGCAAGACCCTCGTCTTCATGGGCGACTGCAAGAACAACGTTGCTCGCTCCCTCATGGTCGTCTGCTCCAAGCTCGGCATGAACTTCGTGGCCTGCGGCCCCGAGGAGTGCATGCCCGCTGACGACGTCATCGAGGCCTGCAAGCCCATCGCCGAGGCCAACGGCTGCACCATCAAGCTGACCACCGACGTCAAGGACGGCGTCACCGGTGCCGACGTTCTCTACACCGACGTGTGGGTCTCCATGGGCGAGCCTGACGAGGTCTGGGCCGAGCGCATCGCTCAGCTCACCCCGTATCGTGTCACCTCCGAGGTCATGGCTATGGCCAACCCGGGTGCCATCTTCCTGCACTGCCTGCCCAGCTTCCACGACACCAACACCACCATTGGCGCCGAGAAGTGCGAGCAGTTCGGCATCACCGAGCAGGAGGTCACCGACGAGGTCTTCGAGAGCCCCGCTTCCAAGGTCTTCGACGAGGCCGAGAACCGCATGCACACCATCAAGGCTGTCATGTACGCCACGCTCAAGTAAGAGCATCTAGCATCTCGCTCGGGGTGTATTGCTGCACACCCCGAGCGGTTTTATCTGGTAATAATCTCGCATCAAGCGGCAGGCACGGCACGGAAGAGCCGCTTCGGGCGAGATCAGTAAATGATTTATGAAGGGGGGATGAGAACTATGACTGAGACCGCTAAGAAAAAGCGCGGTATGCCTTCATCGTTCACCATTCTTCTTGCTCTGCTGGCAATTGTCGCAGTGATTACCGTTATCGTCTCCGGCACGTCCGGCGGCGCGGTTACTGCCGCCCGTCTGAGCGATTTCTGCACCGCCCCGATTAAGGGCTTCGCTGACGCTCTGCCCGTCTGTCTCTTCGTTATGATCCTGGGCGGCTTCCTCGGCATGATGACCGAGACCGGCGCCCTGGACAACGGCATCGCCGTTCTGGTGCAGAAGCTTAAGGGCAACGAGATAATGCTCATTCCCGTGCTGATGCTCATCTTCTCCCTCGGTGGTACCACCTATGGTATGTGCGAGGAGACCGTTCCCTTCTACGCCCTGCTCGCCGCTACCATGATGGCCGCTGGCTTTGACCCCATGGTCGGCGCCGCTACCGTCCTGCTCGGCGCTGGCTGCGGCTGCCTGGGCTCCACGGTTAACCCGTTCGCCGTCGGCGCTGCCGTCGACGCCCTGACCGGCGTTGGCATTGAGGTCAACCAGTCCATCATCATCGGCCTCGGTGCCGTCCTGTGGATTGTTACCACCGCCATGTCCATCGTCTTCGTGATGAGCTATGCCAAGAAGGTCAAGGCTGACAAGGGTTCCACCATCCTGTCGATGCAGGAGCTCAAGGACGCCGAAGAGGCTCACGGCAAGGCTGCTTCCGAGGTTCACAAGGAGGTCAAGCTCACCGGTCGTCAGAAGGGTGTTCTGATCGCCTTCGCCTTCACCTTCGTCGTCATGATCGTCGGCTTCATCCCGCTGGCAGACCTCAACGAGGGCGTCGCCAACTTCTTTGACGCTGGCGCCGTCTACGATGCCGACGGTAACGCCGTCGTCCAGGGCTGGTCTGCCCTGATCACCGGCCTGCCCATTGGCCAGTGGTACTTCGACGAGGCTTCCACCTGGTTCTTCCTCATGGCCGTCCTGATTGGCATCATCGGTGGCCTGTCCGAGAAGCAGATCGTCAACACCTTCATCACCGGCGCTGCCGACATGATGTCCGTTGTTCTCGTCATCGCCCTCGCTCGTGGTATCTCCGTCCTCATGGCTAGCACCGGCCTCGACGTCTACGTCCTCGACGCTGCCGCCAATGCGCTGGCTGGCCTGTCCGGCGTGATCTTCGCTCCCATGAGCTTCCTGGTCTACTTCGGCCTGTCCTTCCTGATCCCCTCGACCTCCGGTATGGCCACCGTTTCCATGCCCATCATGGGACCGCTGGCTGTCAAGCTCGGCTTCTCGCCCGAGGTCATGGTCATGATCTACTCCGCCGCCATCGGTGTCGTGAACCTGTTCACCCCGACCTCCGGCGCCATCATGGGCGGTCTCGCCCTGGCCAAGATCGAGTGGACGACCTGGCTCAAGTTTGCCCTTAAGCTCATCGTCGCGCTCTCCGTCGTCTGCGCCGTCATCCTGACCGTCGCCTGCGTGATGCTCTAAGTACCCCTTGGGTACCCCACGGAACCTTGACGATCCTGTAGAGGATCACCTGGTCATCGTCTTTCCGGTGGGGTAAACCCACCGGTAGACTCCTACCTTTAGCCCCCTCCCGTTCCGTGCGCGGGAGGGGGCGCACTTATGTTCCGGCGTTTTACCAAACGCCGGAATCACTCGACGCTGCAAGCCCGCCAGAGCGGCAATCTGACGTTCAATCGTCGGGCATGGCCAAAAGGCCTATGCCCTCCTCTTTCACGTCACCTTGCTCGCTCTGGCGGGCTTTCGCTGGCTTATGCTCAACCTGCGACGTTTCCATTATTGATACAAAGGCCAGGTTTGTTTGAACCAAAAAGGGGAAGTTGCGGTGGAATAGTTCCTGTTTGGCCGTCTTGAGGGGTTAAACGGGAACTATTCCACCGCAACTTATCGATGGCGTGTTTGGTTGGTGCCAGTTGATTGCTTGGGCGTTGGGGAGGGTCTGCTCCGTTATAATCGCCTAGAACATTAAATGGAAACGGGACGGGAGCCATATATGCGCCAGGGTTTCGACAACGCGAAGTATATCGAGCTGCAGGCTGCTCACATTAAGGAGCGCATCTCGCAGTTTGGTGGCAAGCTCTATTTGGAGTTTGGCGGTAAGCTGTTCGATGACTATCATGCGAGCCGCGTGCTGCCGGGTT
>CAUAGV010000192.1 GCA_958428675.1 uncultured Collinsella sp. | reverse complement strand
GTCCCATCGGGATCAACCGCAACAGCCAACTCGCCGTACTGCAGCTGCGTCCCTATGCGCAGCCGGCCTACCGCGCCGTGCAGTGGATGGCCTTTGGCTCCAACTCGTTTAACGCGCTGGTTCCGCTGTACGCCAACGTCGAGACCATGCCCGAGTACTATGCCGACACGCAGGCTCGCGTAACGTCCGAAAACATCTACTGGGCCAACCGCCTGATCGGCGCCCTGGCCGACGTCCGTTTCCATGAGTGCGGTCGCGCCGTGGAGGACTACCAGGAGAAGGTCGGCGGCATGGGCCACAAGCAGATTCACGACGTTGACGCTGTCGTAGCCACGCTGCCCGAGGCCGAAGTGCCCGCCGAGCTCGCCCGCGCCAACGAGGCCTTTGCCGAGCTCATGCGCGTGGAGACCGATGCCCTGTTGGGCAAGGTGCTCTACACCACGAGCTGCGCCATGAAGAACTCCTTCGCGATGAACGACAACGTGAGATAGGGATTTCCCGTCGATCGAATAGCGCTTAAACGCTTTGTCGCTTTCGCTCAATCTTGGGTACAAGAACGCCAATGCAGTTGTTTGTGATTGGAGACAACCATGGTTATGAAACTTGATCAGCTTGTTAACGGTGCCATCAACGTGGGCTTTGGTGCTGCTGCCGTCGCCGTCGAGGGCGGCAAGAAGGTTCTCGACGACCTCAATACCAAGGGCGAGCAGGTCCGCAAGGACGCAGGCGCCCCCGATATCGCCCGCAGCGTGTCCGACATGTTCGAGCAGGCCGGTGGCACCATCTCCGACCTGACCGAGCGTCTGGGTATGCAGGGCGAGACCGCGGCCCAGCGCGTGCTTGACGAACTCATTCTGGCTCGCGTCCGCGTCATGACCGCCCCCGAGCGCACGGCCTTCCTGGCCCATGTGCGCGACATCGTCGATTCGGTCGAGGACAACGTGACCTCGGTGCCCGTTGAGTCCGTTGAGCCCGACGATGCGAAGGATACCGAAGAGGCCGAGTAGCAGCGCAGATGGCAGATTCCACCACCGATTACAACAATCTAGATCCCTTGGGTGACGAGGCGGCGGTTGTCGATGAGGTCGATGCCGCCGTCTCGGGCGCTCGCAAGAAGCCGCGCGCTGTCGATATGGTGCCTGAGGAGCCCGACGCGATGGCGCCGGATGAAGAATACCAGCTCACGCCGGCGGGTCGCCGCGAGCGCATCGGGCAGATTGTTCGCCTGGTCAAAAAGTACCGCGTGTGGGATAACCTCACGCCGGTTCGTTTGCGCCGCCTGCTCGAGGAACTCGGCCCCATGTTCGTCAAGATGGGGCAGATTCTGGCTAACCGGTCCGAGATTCTGCCGCAACGTTTTTGCGACGAGCTGCGTCGTCTGCGCTCCGACGTGGAGCCGGTGCCGTACGAGGTCGTACTCAGTTGTCTGGAAGAAGAATATGGCCTGCGCCTGGGGGAGATGTTCGATGCGATCGACCCCAATCCGCTTGGTAGCGCATCGCTCGCGCAGGTGCACCGCGCTCGTCTGGTGACGGGCGAGGACGTGGCCGTCAAGGTGCAGCGCCCCGGTGCGCAGCAGGTTATGGCACAGGACATCGATATCATCCGCTCGGTGGTGCGTATCGTTTCCAAGTTCGTCAACACCGATCAATTCGTTGACCTGCACGGCGTAGTCGAGGAGTTGTGGACCTCGTTTCGCGAGGAGACCAACTTTTTGGCCGAGGCCAAAAACCTCAACGACTTCTACGAGTTCCATAAGAGCGTTCATGGCGTGACGTGCCCTAAATCCTATCTGGACTTGTGCACCGAGCACGTGGTGGTTATGGACTACGTCGACGGCATTTCGATCGCCGATCCTGAACGCTTGGTGGCCGAGGGCTATGACTTGGAAAAGATCGGTGCCGCAATCGTCGAGGATTACTCGACGCAGGTGCTCGATGACGGCTTTTTCCATGCCGACCCGCATGCGGGAAACATTATTCTCAAGGACGGCATCGTCTACTTTATCGACTTGGGCATGGTCGGACGCATGTCGAGTCACGATCGCGGTATCGTCAAGGACATGATTTTCGCCGTGGCCGAGGGTGACGTGCCCAAGCTCAAGGATTCGCTCATGCGCTTTGCCGTGACGCGTGGCGATTCGGCCGAGCTCGATCATTCGGCCTTTTTGTCCGATTTGGACTTTATCGTGGCTGACTTTGCGGGCCTTGACCTGAAGGACCTGGATATCGGCGAGTTTTTGACCTCGCTGTTAAACCTGGCGCGCAAAAACGACGTTGAGCTGCCGAGCGTGGTAACGATGTTCGCCCGCGGCATGGTGACGCTCGAGGGCCTGCTGACTGAGTATATGCCCAACGTCAACATGATCCAGATAATCCAGACGCATATCAAAAACGAGAAGAGCACCTATGCGCGCGTGCGTGATATGGGACGCGATCTTGCCGCGAGCAGCTATCGCGCGGCAAAAGGCTCGCTCGAGGCGGCCGAGTATCTGGGCTTGGCTTCGCGTATGCTCACGCGCGGCCAGCTTAAGGTAAACACGCAGATCATGAGCAGCGATAAGGCGCTGCGACAGCTAGGCGGAATTATCGACCGCATGTCGATGGCAATTGTGATCGCTGGTCTGTTTATCGGTTCGTCGGTGGTGTACTACGCACGCATCGAGCCGGTTGTGTTTGGTATCCCGGTCATTGGCTTTATGGGCTACGTGAGTGCGCTGGTGCTGGCGCTTATGCTGGGCCGCAATATCTGGCTCAACAGCCACGGCGGCAAGCACTAGAGGCTGCGACCGTCACCGTATTTTCCTATCGCAAACAATAGCTTTTACCTTGGGCTTCGCCTGCGTGCGAGGCCCTTTTGCGTGATACCATATCGACGGTAATAATCGATGGCCTAGATGGTGGAGCGGAGACGCACGAATACGCGGTTTTCCTGCGCGTTTGGGAGAATCGGGGTGCAAGTCCCCGGCTGTACCAGTAACCGTAATTCCTCTTGGCTCGGGATGTTCGCGTCGCAGATCGGACGACGTGCCCGAGTCGTTAAGGTTAAGTCGGATCGCCTCCCATCTTGCATGCGGCTGCGGCGTATGCCGCCGGTGTGCATAGGGCTCTGGAGGGAAGGGGGACCCCGATGGGGGAACTCGAGCGCAACATGCGCGATGTCGTGGGGCAGCCTCAAGGCAACGCTCCAAGTACAGACAGTAGGAGACAAATGGATATGTTTGTGGACGAGCGCCAGCACGTCTCGCGTCGCCGTGGCGCAATTGCGCGCGGCGTAGCCAAGCGCGGCCTGGTAGCATTCCTGGCCTTCGCGATGGCCTTTGGCACCACGCCGGCTCAGCTGTGGGCCGAGGGCGCCGAGGGCATTGCCGAGGCTGTGGCTCAGGCTGCGACGCCGAGCGAGGACGCAGCGCTTGCGGGCGGTGCCGCTGAGCAGAGCGGCGCCGAGGTTTCAGATTCCGGGAGCGCGCCTGCGGCTAG
>CAUAGV010000191.1 GCA_958428675.1 uncultured Collinsella sp. | reverse complement strand
AGGGCGGAGGCGGGGCATGCCCCGCCTCTTACACCACATCTCTGTGCGCTACCTGCACGAGCTGACGTAGCTCCTCAAATGTTCAATAAAATGGGCTCCTAACGAGAAGCACTCTCATTAGAAGCCCATTATTATGTGCAAACATATGTGACCAACGCAGCAACAGTACTCATATTTGGCATTTTTTGTCCACTGCCCCTTGCGCGAAAGTCCTCAACGGAAAGTTTGGCCCGTTTCGATGCACAAAAATGGGGTGGATCTTCCCTGGCAACCGCCCAGAAAGATCCACCCCAAAGCAAGCGCTCGCTAGAACGTTCCGCCGCCGCCTCCGCCGGCGCCGCCACCACCGCCGCCAGAGAAGCCGCCGCCGCTGCCGCCGCTCGAGCTATCGGAGCTCGAAGCCAGCTCGCGAATGGTCTCGTGATACACATCGTTGAACGAATCGAGCGGAGACTCGTTGCCGTAGTGATGGTAATACCACCAGTAGCAGGGGTAGTTGTCGTAGAAATCGTCGCTGTTGCGCAGATCCGCAGGCACAGCCTCGGCCAGCTGTCGCAGCACTTCTTTCGAAACGCCCAGGGCAACGCCCATCACCAGCAGTTTGTTCCACAAGATCAGGTCGCTGGGGATAGCCTCCTTCAGGCGCGTAAAGTCCTCGAGCCAATGCTTGAGCGCCTTGCAGCGAGCCGCCACCTCGGCGCCCTCCGGCGTAAAGCGGCGGAACGTAAGGCCCACGCCAATACCCACCAGCACAATCGGCACCGAGATAACCGCGGCGATAATGTTCGTCTGTGCGCCGTCGGTAAAGAAGATGGATCCCACGGGAACAAAGGCAATCAGAATACCAAGAACCAGGCAAAACACCATTGCGACAATGCCGTCCGAGGCAACGTACTCGCTATCGGCCAGCTTGCCCTTAACGGTGTTCTGATAGTCCTCGAGCTTGTCGCCCACGGGTGTAGCGTGCTGCTTGACGTAGTGCTGCAGCTCGTCAAACGTGCGCGAGCGATCGCCGTTCTCGTCGGGCTTAGCACCGGCAAAGAAGACCTTGAGCACCATGTGGTCAATGCCCTTGGCCGATTTCCAGCCCGCATCACTCACCGTCACGCGATACGTCTGCTCTTCTTTTTCACGCCCCAACAGACCCTTCTTGGCCTTGGTCACGGTCGCCTGCTCCAGCTTGATCACACGGTCGTCAGTGAGTTTCATGAGCGTGGCGATATATGCCTGATCGGGCACCTCGTTCCAGCTCATGAGGGCCGAAAGCACGGCGGGATGGTCGGCCGAAGGCACATCGCGGAAATATTCGTCCTGGAAAAGCGGCTTGGGCTTGGGCTTGCGCAGCTTAAGCACAACGATTGTGCCGGTAAAGGCCACCGCCGCGACAACACTTAGCACGGCAAGTGCATTGGCAATCATGCGAGCGTGAGCGCGGCGGGCGTTAGCTTCGTCGGCCCATTCCTTCTCTTCGCTCAGGATCGTTGACATGCGCTCTTCGCCCGAGGCGGCAAGCTGCGGCACCCAGTCGCTGGGGAAGGCGATGCGTGCCTCGGCGAATTCGCCCTCATGCACGCAGGGAATGGTATAGGTGACCATGGGCTCGTCCGCATCGAGCGACACGTCGCCCGTCAGCGGGCCGTGGCCCCATGCGCGGAAGTTATCGCCCTTGACGGCCACCGTCCCGGCAGCGGCATTTGCGAAGCACACTTCCATCTCGACGTCATCGGAATCCGCAGACCAGCCGTCGCCCACGAACTTCCAGTAGAGCTCGGCGGTATCGGCCCAGTTCATAACCGCACCGGTCATGGTGTAGCTCACGTAATAGATCGCGCTGTCGCCGCTCTCGTGGGGGCTGAACACCTTAATCCTTACGCCGTCACCGGCCTGCTCGACCGTGTAGACGCCAGAATCGCCCTTGTTCGCGCTATCGACTTTGTTAAACGCGGTGTCCTCTTCCTCGACACTCAGCACGTCAACGCCCGCCGTGCCGCCCTGCTGGTTGGTGCCCGTATTGATCTCCCAAAACACGCCGTTGATGTCGTCGTCGAAATCAAACTGGCGTCCCTCGACAACGGTCAGCGATCCATCGGCCTCGACCGTGGCACCGATATAGGTTTGGGTCATGGAGTAGCCGTCGGCGTGTGCGGCGGCAGGCAGCAGCAACAATGCAAGTACGACGAGCGCACAGGTGGAAGCGAATCGCGCAAACAAGCGGCGCTGCCGGCAGGCATTGGCAACGGGGGCGTTCATAGGCACATCCTTTATCTGTAAAACCAACATCGCCATTGTCCCACGTTTGCGGGCACACATGACGAATATCTGGGCCAACGGAACGTCAAATGGGACAAAAGTCCCACCCGAGTCTGGCACTTAGGGACGTTCCTTATCTGCCGACAATTTGGGACACTCTTTGGCACGGCCTGCATCAACGATAGACACCACTTCACAGCTCCATCACAGGTGTAGCGGCTTTGTGTGGGCGCGGCATACGCTGTTTGAGCCTGTGGTCGAAGGGCATAAAGCAGTTGAGCGAAAACGGTTTGCCCCTTTGCCGTTCGCTCGAGGATCATGTCCCCCTTTTCCGCGGAAACCCCGGCAGTTGCGAAGAGCTGCCGGGGTTTCTGTCGTGTATAAGGCCGAGTCGGCGTGCGGCGATCGAGACGTTGAGCTGCAGGCCCACCGTGCGCAATGCGCAGCGCCGCCAACTTGCGAGCCACGGCAACGCCTTCCCTACCGTGCCCCGCGCTATACTCGTCCGCATGGATATCAACGCACGCAACATAGCAACGCCCGCCGCGGACGCGCCAACGACGCAGCCCGCCTCCGTCCCCGCGGCCGTCGTGGGGCGCTTTGCCCCGTCGCCATCGGGCCGCATGCACCTGGGCAACGTGTTCAGCTGTCTGTGCTCGTGGCTTTCGGCCCGCAGCCAGGGCGGCAGCATCGTGCTGCGCATCGAGGATCTGGACGATCGCTGCAAGCGCCCGGAACTTGCCGCCCAGCTCATCGACGACCTAGCCTGGCTGGGGCTGGAGTGGGACGAAGGCCCCTACTACCAGCACGATCGCCTGGATCTGTACGAGGACGCCCTACACCAGCTGCAGGACGCCGGCCTCACCTACCCCTGTTTTTGTACGCGCGCCGAGCTCCACACCGCAAGCGCGCCGCATGCCAGCGACGGCACGCCCATCTACCGCGGCGCCTGCAGAGGCCTTTCTGCCGAAGAGGTCGCCCGCCGCAGTGCCCTGCGCGCCCCGGCCACGCGCCTGCGCGTGCCCGCCGTCGACAACCTCGCAGACGATGTGGTCGAATTCGTAGACCGCACGTACGGGGCCCAATGCGAGGCACTAGCCACCGAGTGCGGCGACTTTTTGGTGCGCCGCAGCGACGGCGTGTTTGCCTATCAGCTGGCCGTGGTGGTCGATGACGCCGCCATGGGAGTCACCGAGATCGTACGCGGATGCGACCTGCTGGGCTCCACGCCCCGCCAAATCTACCTACAGCATCTGCTGGGGCTGCCCACACCGCGCTACGCGCACATTCCGCTGCTCATGTCGCCGG
>CAUAGV010000190.1 GCA_958428675.1 uncultured Collinsella sp. | reverse complement strand
GTTTTCGATATCGAGCCCATGACGGTCGACGTTGTACTTCGCTATGAGAAGAACCCCTCGAACCCCAACCCGGCAATCGTCGAGGTTACGGTTCGTGCCCGCGGTTCGGTGATTCGCGTTGCCGAGCACGGTGCAGATATGTACGCCGCCATCGACCTCTCCGCCGATAAGGTCACCCGCCAGCTGCGCAAGTTCAAGACCAAGGTCGTGGACAACCGCCAGGGTGGTGCCAGCGCAGCGGATGTTGCACCGGTCGAGCGTGTCGAGGATCTGGCCGACCTGCTGCTGCCCGAGGAGGACGACGACCTGCTCGTCCGCGAGAAGGTCATCGATGTCACCCCGATGACTGAGGAGCAGGCGCTGGTGCAGACCGATCTGCTCGGTCACGACTTCTACGTGTTCGAGAACGCGATGACTGGCCTCATCAATGTGGTGTATCACCGTAAGAATGGTGGATATGGCATCATCAAGCCCCGTATCGAAACACTTGACGAGTAAAATACGTTAACTTGCATGAGTTAACGGTTGGCGGCCATCCCATGCGGGTGGCCGCCTTTTTACGTAAGGAGTCGCTTTGATGGACAAGGCCGCATCCGCCGGTCATTCGGACCGTTGCCGCATCGTCGTCGATACCTGCTGCGACTTTAGCCCCGAGGTCGCCGCGAACCTCGATGTCGATATCTTGGGCTTCCCCTTCATTATCGATGGCGAGGAGCGCACGGATGACATCTGGTCGAGCATCACACCCAAGGAGTTCTACGACCGCATGCGCGCCGGTGCCCGCGTGTCCACCTCGGCTGTGTCGCTCGGTCGCTATATCGAGTTCTTTACCGAGTGCGCCAAAGAGGGTACGCCCACGGTCTACCTGTGCTTTACCTCGGCGCTGTCGTCGAGCTACAACTCCGCGTGCCAGGCGGCGGACGCCGTGCGCGCCGAGTATCCCAACTTTGAGCTGTACGTGGTCGACAACGCTCTGCCCTGTGCGACCGGCGAGCTCTTGGCGCTTGAGGCCGTGCGCCAGCGTTCGGCGGGACTGACCGCCAAGCAGCTGGTCGACTGGGCAAACGAGGCCAAGACCTATGTCCACGGTTACTTTACGCTCGAGAGCTTTGACGCGCTGGCTGCCGGCGGCCGCATTCCGCCCGCGGCGGCACAGCTCACGGCAAAGCTCGACGTCAAGCCCGAGCTCTCCTACGACCTGGCCGGCTCGCTGTCGCTGATCGGCGTCAACCGCGGCCGCAAGAAGGCGCTCAAGTCCATCCTCAAGTCGTTCCGCGAGAACTACGTGCCCGACCGCACCATGCCCATCGCCATCATGACGGCCGATGCCGAAAAGGACGGCGACTGGCTCGAGGCCGCCATCCGCAAGGAGGAGGGCTGCGCCGACGTCACGATCATTCGCAGCTCCGTGGGTCCCACCATCGGCTCGCACGTGGGCCCCGGCATGGTGGCTTGTGCGTTTTGGGGTAAGAACCGCGCCGACAAGGCGTCGCTTTCCGACCGCATCGCCCGCCGCGTGCGCGGCCAGTAGGCAAGTAACGCGGCCGTAATTGATCCCAACTCACAGCCCAAACGCTGGCACCGAGTATTCAACCTGGTAACAACACCCAACCCAAAAGGAAAGGTTTCATGGCAAACAAGCTCTCTGTCGCATTTATCGGCACCGGAATTATGGGTGCCCCCATCGCCGGCCACATTCTGGACGCTGGCTATCCCGTCACGGTCAACAACCGCACCAAGTCCAAGGCTGCCGCGCTTATCGAGCGTGGTGCCGCCTGGGCCGATACGCCGGCAGATGCCGCGGCGAACGCCGACGTCGTCTTTACCATGGTGGGTTATCCCTCCGAGGTCGAGGAGCTCTACCTGGCGGGCGACGGCCTGCTCGCGTGCACTAAGCCCGGCGCGGTCTTGATCGACCTCACCACGAGCTCGCCCGAGTTGGCGCGCGACATTGCCGAGGCCGCTCAGGTTTCTGGCCGCATGGCGTTTGACTGCCCCGTCACCGGCGGCGAGTCGAGCGCTATCGCCGGCACGCTCACGGCTATCGTGGGCGCTACCGAAAACGACATCGCCCCGGTCCGCGACATCCTTTCCACCTTTGCGGCAAATATTTGCTGCTTCGATGGCGCTGGCAAGGGCCAGGCTGCCAAGCTCGCCAACCAGGTGTCGCTGGGCGCCTGCATGGTCGGCATGGCAGACGCCATGGCATTTGCCGAGCTGAGCGGCCTTGACCTGGAGAAGACCCGCCAGATGATCCTGGGCGGCACCGGCAAGTCCGGCGCCATGGAGAGCCTGGCGCCCAAGGCGCTCGACGGTGACTACAAGCCCGGCTTTATGGTCGAGCACTTCATTAAGGACCTGCGCCTGGCCCTTGCCTACGCCGACGACCGCGAGCTCGCGCTGCCCGGAGCCGACGTTGCCTTCACGCTCTACGACATGCTCGACGCTATCGGTGGCGCCAAGCTGGGCACCCAGGCCATCACGGTCCTCTACAAGGAGGAGGCCGACGCCATCGCCGCCGGTCTGGACTGGTCGCAGTATCGCCCCGAGGAGCATGGCGCTCACGAGGAAGGTTGCGGTTGCGGCGAGCACGGCGAGGACCATGAGTGCGGTTGCGGCCATCACCACGGCGAGGACCACGAGTGCTGCGGCGGTCACGGCCATGACGACGGCCACGAGTGCTGCTGCGGCCACCATCACGGGGAGTAGCGCCCATGAGCTGGACGTTCGTGGTGCTTGCGCTGGTGCTCTTTCTCTTTGCGATTTACATCGGCTTTTTGTGCGGCCAGTGGGCGTGCGAAAAGCGCGTGATCACCAAGCGCGACTACTGGATTGCCAACTTTGCAGGAGCGGCGGCAGTCGTCCTGCTGACCTGGGTGTTCTCGCTGTTCCCGCTGGTGCAGTTTGCGCCGATCGGCTGGCTCGGTGGCTTTATCGCCGGTCTTAAGATGAGCTTTGGCGAGTCCGTCGGTCCGTGGCGCAAGCACGACGAGGTCTTTAACGTCAACAAGGCTCATCGAGCCGCCGCCGACGCGGGCGACGCCGAGGAGCGCCGCCGCGCACGTCGCAATGGCGCGGCCGACCGACAGCTCATCTCGGTCACCGATGACAGCAAGGGTGCTGGCAAGCACGCCAAGAAATAAAAAGAAGAGGTAACTATGGCAGAAAACAAAGACGAACAGCTCACCGACGAGGAGCTGGCACAGCTCCAGCTGGCAGAGGAGAACGAGAACGCCGTCGATCGCCTGGTCCAGGAGCTCGGCTGCCCCACGCGCCGCATCCGCCAGTTTGCCGCCCGCGTGCTGCACCTGCTTGCCGAGCGCGATCCGCAGCGCGTCGTGCCCTGCGTGCCCGCGTTGATCGAGGCGCTCGACCGCCCCGAGGCACAGACCCGCTGGGAGGCCCTCGATGCCCTGACGGCGCTCGCCACCACCTGCCCCGAGCAGCTGGGCGATGCCTTTGAGGGCGCCGAGACCGCACTGTTCGACGAGATCTCCTCCACGCTGCGCTATGCCGCCTTCCGCCTGCTGTGCGTGTGGGGTGCCACGAGTGTCGAGCGTTCGCGCGAGGCTTGG
>CAUAGV010000189.1 GCA_958428675.1 uncultured Collinsella sp. | reverse complement strand
CTGGAACGCTTCTTTTGTAGCCGTCTCGGCTTTGGTTGAGAGGAGACGATCTTTATGCGTATTGTGTTTATGGGTACGCCCGATTTTGCTGTGCCCTCGCTGACTTCGCTTGTTGAGGCTGGGAATGAGATTGCGCTTGTTGTTACACGTCCTGATGCTGTTCGTGGGCGTGGTAAGAAGCTTGTGCCTTCTCCTGTTAAGGCTAAGGCGCTGGAGCTGGGGTTGCCGGTTGTTGAGGCTAATCGTATGACGCCTGAGGTTGTTGGGGTGCTCAAGGCTGCCCAGGCTGATATTTTCTGTGTGGCTGCTTATGGCTGTATTTTGCCTGATGAGGTGCTGCATATAGCGCCGCTTGGTATTGTGAATGTTCATGCGTCCTTGCTGCCTCGTTGGCGTGGGGCTGCTCCTATTCAGCGTGCCATTCTTGCTGGTGATGAGATTGCTGGCGTTTCTATCATGCGCATTGGGCATGGCGTGGATACTGGCGCCTATTGTGCGCAGGCCTCGACCTCGGTTGCCGGTAAGCATGCCGAGGCGCTGACTATGGAGCTCGCTGAGCTCGGCGGCAAACTGCTTGCCGATACGCTTCCTTCTCTTGCCGATGGCACCGCCGTGTGGATCGAACAGGATGAGGCGCTCGTTACCCATGCTGCCAAGATTTCTAAGCAGGAGATGCGCTTGGATCCGCAGATGGCGGCGCTCGACTGTGTGCGTCATGTGCTTGCTTCGTCCGATACCGCGCCTGCTCGTTGCGTGATTGCCGGCAAGACCGTGCGCGTGCTCGATGCTGCGCCGGCTGATGTGTCGCTTGGTGAGGGGCTCGTCGCCGTTCAGGCCAAGCGTGTTTACCTGGGCCTTTTCGATGGCTCGGTTGAGTTGCTCGAGGTTAAGCCTGATGGCAAGCGTGCTATGGCCGCTTCTGCTTGGGCTGCTGGCTTGCAGGGTGCCGATCTTTCGTGGGGTGTATTGTCATGAGCAAGCTGTCTCCCGCGCGCAAGCTTGCGCTCGATGTGCTGATGGAGGCTGATCGCCGCGGCATGTATGCGCGCGACGTGCTGTCCTCTCGCGCATCGGCCAAGGCTATTGACCAGCGCGATTCCGCTTTTGCCGCCCGCTTGGCGCTGGGTGTGGCCGCCACTCAGAGTATTTTGGACGAGCTGCTCGACCAGTTTCTCGATAAGCCCAAAAAGGTCGCTCCGCGTGTGCGCATGGCGCTTCGTATCTCGGCCTTCGAGATGCTCTACCTGCATACGCCGGGCCGCGTTGCCGTGAGCCAGGGTGTTGAGCTGGTGCGCAGTGGTGCTAAGTCTGCTGCGGGCCTGGCAAACGCGGTGCTGCATAAGGTTGCAGACAATGTTGAGGACTTTGCTACTGCGTCCGATGTGGATGAGCCTGAGCGACGCTTGGTTCGTCTGTCGCGCCTGATGGGTCTTCCTCGCTGGCTGTGCGCTCGCATTATGGCGTCGTTTGACACGCCAGAGGGCGCGCTTAACTTTGCCGGCAATCTGGCCCCCGCGCCGCTCGCTTTGCACGAGAACGCCTTTGCAACCAAACCTGATCCGTACCTATCGCAGCTTGTGGCGCCTGTGTTCCCTGGCTGCCATGCTCCGGCCGATGCTCAAGTTACCGTTGCTTCGGGTGTGTTTGAGCGTGCTGCTGCCGTGGCCTCGGACCTTAACGCCCAGCTTATCGCCACAGCTGCCACGCGCCCTGGTAGCTGCCTTGAGATTGGAGCCGGTCGTGGCACCAAGACCTATGTGATGATGTGCCAGGCCAAGCGTGCGGGCTATGAGCGTCAGCATACGGCGCTCGATCTGCATGATCGCAAGTGCGATCTGAATCTCGCTCGTCTGCATAAGGCCGGTATTCAGGGCGTTCGCACGGTTTCGGGTGATGCTTGCGAGCTTGATGAGGTGCTCACATCGTTTGATGCCATGCTTGGCGAGCCGGTTAAGTTCGACACGGTCTTTATCGATGCGCCGTGCTCGGGCACCGGCACCATGCGTCGTCATCCCGAGATTCCGTGGCGCCTGACCGAAAAGGATGTGACGGTTGAGCTGCCCAAACTGCAGCTTACGATGCTCAAAGAGGCTGCTGCGCGCGTGGCTGCCGGCGGCGAGCTCATCTATGCGACGTGCTCGGTCTTCGACGAGGAGAACACACAGGTCGTGGATGCTTTCCTGAACTCTCCCGAGGGCACCGGTTTTAGCCTGAAGCCGCTCTCCGAGGCGCAGATCCTGCAACTCTCCGAGTTCGATCAGGCCAAGAAGCTCGTCTCCGTTCGTCAGAACGATCGAGGCCTCTTCCAAAGCGTGCCGGTAAACGCCGACTCCTACGACGGCCACTTCTGCGCCAGGCTGGTCCACAAGTAATTACTACGTTGCGGTGAAATAGGGATTGAATAGCGGCTTCAACTCGCCAAACAGTCCTTATTTCACCGCAACTCATAGAGATGCCTGGGTAGTTAAAGAATTAGCCCCGCGATTGGTGTTGGTCGCGGGGCTGATTGGTTTCTAGTGGCTGTGCGGGCAGTTGGCGCAGCAGCCGCTGGTGGCGCTGGTGCTGGAGCCGCCGCTGCGCTGGTCGGTGTTGTAGAAGCCGCTGCCCTTAAATTTAATACCGCTGGCCGAGAACGTCTTGGCGGCCGGAGCGCCGCAGCTGGGGCACACGACCTCGGGGGTCTCGGACATGGGATGCTCAACCTCAAACACGTTGCCGCAGCTCGAGCACTTGTAATCGTATCGCGCCATAATACTTCCTTTTCAGCACAAAGCGGACAGATTACTCTGCCCGCAAAAATTCAAACGTCTGTAACTGTACCCTATATCGGGGGTTTTATCACGCTTCGCCCCAGAATCTATGGGTGTTGCGCAGGAGCTGTGCAGTTTTATCCTCAGCCGCCTCAATATCTCCCTCATCTGCCTGCCAGGTCCAGTTGCCCGTGGCCACGCCCGGTACGTTCATGCGCGCGTCGTCGCCAAGCCCCAGGACATCCTGCAGCGGCATCATCACCAGGGGAGCGTCGCTTGCCAGCGCATCGCTCATCAGCTTGGCCGCCACCTCAACACCGCTCGGTTCGTCGCCGCCCGCAAAGGAACGCGTACACCAACCCGCGAGCGTCGACGTGTCGTGCGTCGAGGTATACAGGATCTTTCCTGGCGTAGGGTGCACGCCGCAACGGACGTCGTAGTCGCCAAACACTAGCACGTCCATGCCAGGAAAGCCGCAGGTCGAAGCCATGGCGCGAACGCCGGGCGTCAGGTAGCCCAGGTCCTCGGCAATAAAGTTGAGCGGCCCCAACTCGTCATAGGCGGTCTGGAAAAGGTCCTTGCCCGGGCCTGCCAGCCAACGCCCGTCGGCGCAGGCCTTACCCGCGGGAATGCTAAAGTAGCTGTGGAAGCCCAGGAAGTGATCCAGGCGCACGCGGTCGTAGAGCGAGAACGCACGACGTAGGCGATCCATCCACCAGCGGTAGCCGTTCTGCTTCATGTGGTCCCAGCGGAACGTCGGGTTGCCCCACACCTGGCCCTCGGGCGCAAAGTTGTCGGGCGGCGCACCGGAGATCTCGATTGCCTTA
>CAUAGV010000188.1 GCA_958428675.1 uncultured Collinsella sp. | reverse complement strand
TTTCCTTCCTTCGCGGGCTTGAAGTCGTAGGTGGGCTTCAACTTGCACTTTTTAACATCAGAGAAATCGAGGGTGACGGACTCGCCGTCCTCGAGCTCGAGGGTCACGTTCGTCTCGGTGGCGGCGGCAATCTTGCCGGCGTACTTGCGACGGCCCTCGGTAGCGGTGGAGGTGAGCTCACAGTTCTCGCCAACAAAGCGGGCAAAGTCGCACGGGCGGCGCAGCGGGCGCGCCATGCCCGGGCTCGACACCTCAAGCGTATAGCTCGAAGAGATGGGGTCGAGCTCCTCAATCACATCGCCGACCCACTTGGTGTTGGCCGTGACGTCGTTGAGCGACAGGCTCTGACCCTCGGCACCCTCGATACGCACGCGCACGCAGGGGGCCTTGGTGGCACCCACGAGCTCGACGTCGACGATGTCGACATCGTGCTGGGGAGCGACGGCCTCGAGCGCGTCGATGATCGCCTGCTCGGTCTTGGTCTTGACCATTGCGGCACCTCCATCCATACAAAAAAGAAGCGGGGCCGAAACCCCACTTCTTTCAATTACAACTTCATTTGCAAGCAAACTATACCAATAGCTGCGGAAACGCGCAAGCACAGTACGAATCTGCAGGTCAGCGTGCGCACAGGTTCTCCACAAGAAGAGGACAATTGACCGAAGAGCCCCATGCGGAGCAACCTCAACAGTCCCAAAACGGGCCATGCGTCCCAATCCACAGGCCCGTTCGGACCCCAAGGGCATTCCTCCCCGAGCCCCTATCGATCAGACTTAAGCTAAGGGACATTCTGTAACAAGCCGGCCAGCAAGTCGCGCAACGACGAACCTTTCCAAATCCTCTACGGCAAGGAGGCACCCATGAAACGCCTAGGAACCCCCTGCATGACTGCACTCGCCATCGCAACGTGCTCGTTGGCCCTCTTAGGCTGCGGCAACACGAATGGCAAAACCGGAACATGCGAACCGAACCCTGGCAGCACCAAAGCCATCGAGAAAACGACGCTATCGGAGAGCTTCGACAAAATAAACGAAGACATCGTCGATCCCCAGGGCCTGGGTCCCGATTCCCAAGAACAGTTCCCCATCGACCTTGAGGCAGACGAGAACGTCCATGTTATCTGCGTGGGCAAGGACACGGATGGCTACGGCGACGCCGCGTTGGTCTTTGCGGTGACAAACAACACCGATGTCGACATGATGTTTGGCGATGTGGACTTCTATGCCTACGTCAACGGCGTGGTCCGCGATGTGCGCATGCGCCAGCAGGTCGCAGCGGGCGAGGAAACGCGCGCCATGCTCACCTTTGTAGGCACCTTCGACGACCCGGACTTTGATGTGAACAACGACCTCAACGACATCTACCTCAACATTTGGATGTTCGAAGAGGCAACGGGCAACGTTTACTTTAGGGACTTGGTACACATCCCGTAGAAGACGGTGCGACACACTGACTAAGCAGGGCAGACAACACAAAACGAGGGACGACCCAACCGGATCGTCCCTCGTCTTTTATGCGTCAGTTAAGCGCGCAGTGCTTACTTGACCACCAGGTTGACCAGCTTGCCGGGCACGCAGATGGCCTTGACGACCGTCTTGCCCTCGAGCCACTTGGCGACGGCGGCCTCGGCGACGGCCTGCATATCCTCATTGGAGGCATTGCGGGCCACCTCGACGCGGCCGCGGACCTTACCAAGCACCTGGACCACGATCTGCACCGTGTCCTCAACGGACTCGGCCAGGTCGAACTCGGGCCAGGCGGCGGTGTAGGCGTTGCCCTCGCAGCCGAGCGCCTCGTGCCACAGCTCGTCGGCCCAGAACGGGCAGATGGGGGCAAGGACGCTCACGATATCCTTAGCCACGCCGTAGCACAGCGCCTTGTCACGGGAAGCGCCCTCAGTAGCATTGAGGTAGGCACTCGCGGCATTGACGAGTTCCATGACGGCCGAGATGGCGGTGTTGAACTGGCCGCGATCGAAGTCCTCGGTGCACTTGGCGATGGTGCGGTGACGCTCGCGATAGAGCTTCATCGCAACCTCGTCGAGCGCGGACTTGTCGAAGGCCACGTTGGCGTCGCCGGACTGGACGAGCTGCCAAACGATACGCCAGGCGCGCTTGATGAAGCGGTTGGCGCCCTCAACGGCCTTGGGATCCCAGTCGAAGTCCTTCTCGGGCGGGGCGATAAACAGGATCGCCAGACGCATGGTGTCGGCGCCGTAGGGCTCGATGACCGAGCTCGGGGGCACGACGTTGCCCTTGGACTTGGACATGGTGTCGCCGTTCTCGTCCTTGACCATGCCCTGGCACAGCAGGTTGGTGAAGGGCTCGTCCACACTCAGCAGGCCCAGGTCGCGCAGTGCCTTGGTAAAGAAGCGGCTGTAGAGCAGGTGCAGAATGGCGTGCTCGATGCCGCCGATGTAGTTATCGACGGGCATCCAACGGTCGGCGGCCTCGCGGGAGAAGGGCTGCTCGGTGTTGTGCGGGTCGGTATAGCGCAGGTAGTACCAGCTGGAGCAGGTGAAGGTGTCCATGGTATCGGTCTCGCGCTTGGCCGGGCGGCCGCAGACCGGGCAGGTGGTCTCGTAGAACTCCTTGCACTCGGCGAGGGTCTCGCCGGCACCCAGGTCAAGGTTCTCGGGCAGCGTCACCGGCAGCTGGTCCTCGGGCACGGGTACGATGCCGCAGTGCTCGCAGTGGATGGCCGGGATGGGGTTGCCCCAATAGCGCTGGCGGGAAATGAGCCAGTCGCGCAGACGGAACTCGACCTTACGACGACCGCAGCCCATGGCCTCGAGGTCGGCCACGATTGCAGCCTCGCCCTCGGAGTGCTTGCCGCCGCGCATGCCGGTGTACTTGCCGGACTGGACGAGCGTGCCCTCGGCAGCGTGGGCGCAATCCCAGTCGACGGTCTCGGCATGGAAGGTATCGATGGTCTCGCCGTTGGCCTCGACGGCAGCGCGGTCGTCATCGTCCAGGATGATCGGCACGATCGGCAGATCATACTTGCGTGCGAACTCAAAGTCGCGCTGGTCGCCGCAGGGAACGGCCATGACGGCGCCGGTGCCGTAGTCGGCAACAACGTAGTCGGCAACCCACACGGGGACCTTCTCGCCGTTGACCGGGTTCACCACGTAGCGGCCGGTAAAGGCACCGTGCTTCTCGAGGGTGCCCTGGGCACGCTCGACGGCGGAGATATGCTTGGAGTCCTCGACGATCTTGGTCACGGCCTCCTCGTACTCCGTACCCTCGACGAGCTCGTGCAGACGCGCGTACTCGGGAGCCAGGACAAAGAAGGAGACACCGAAGAGCGTGTCGGCTCGCGTGGTGAAGACGGTGATCTTACCCTCGTCGCCCTCGATGGGCTCGCCATCCTGGTCGCACAGGGTAAAGTCGACCTCGGCGCCCTCGGAACGACCGATCCAGTTGGCCTGCATCTGCTTGACGCGCTCGGGCCAGCCGGGGAGCTTCTCCAGGTCGTCGGGCCGCTCCTGGGAGTAATCGGTAATCTTGAAGTACCACTGCTCAAGATCGCGCTTCTCGGGTTCGGTGCCGCAGCGCCAGCACTTGCCCTCGGTGACCTGC
>CAUAGV010000187.1 GCA_958428675.1 uncultured Collinsella sp. | reverse complement strand
CGAGCGCTCCCGCATCGATGCCAGCGCCCGAGAGCACTGCGGGGTTGACGGCGATGATGTAGGCCATCGCCAGGAATGTTGTCAGTCCAGCGCGAAGTTCGGTCCCGATTGTGGACTTGCGCTCACTGACGTGAAATAGTTCGTCCATGCATACCCTTTCCTTGTTCGGCCCCGAGTTTAGGCCGATTGACACGAACTCACCTACTATATCGCCTTTGTGAAGTTGGTGTTTCTCACATGTTGATGTTCGGCGGTTTGTAACGGACGGGCGGTATCTTTCGCATGAAATTGTGTAGGTACCGTATACTTAAGCGGTTACAACGACCCCTATGGAGGAACGTATGATTAAAGAGCTCTGCCGCGACGAGGCTATTCTGTCTCAGCGTTGCGAGGTTGCGACTGTCGAGGACGAATCGGTCGCTCAGGATCTGATTGATACCATCAAGTCGCTCGATGATGCCGGCTGCTTGGCCGCCAATCAGATTGGCGTTACCAAGAAGGTCTGCGTCTACCTGGACGATGCCGGCGAGCCCCACGTGCTCTACAACCCCCGTCTGGTGTTTGGCCTGGGCGCCAGCAAGATGGAGGAGAGCTGCCTGACGCACGAGGAGGTCACCAAGTCCACGCGCTATATCAAGTGCAAGGTTGCCTTTGACCAGATCGTCGATGGCAAGATGCGCGAGCGCAAGCAGGACTTTGTGGGCTTCGAGGCGCAGATGGTCCAGCATATGATCGACCACTGTCTTGGAAAGTTGGTCTAAGGGGACCAAAGCACCGCACTTCGTCTCTTTTGGTCCGGGCGTGACATTGTTGTCATGTCCGGGCTTTTGTGTTTAGCGCCTTTTTGTTTGGTGACAATGAGCTTAGCAAGAACGTAAAGCTAGGAGGCGCTATGTGTACGAGCATTCGATTTACCGATAATTCTGGCCACATGTATCTAGGCCGCAACCTCGACTGGAGCTTTGACTACGGCCAACAGGTTCGCGTGATGCCGCGCGGGTTTCACATCCCGTATTCGTTTATCGACGATGCGTCGGCGGCACACGCGGTAATCGGCATGTGCATCGATTACAAGAACTATCCCATGTTTTTCGACTGTGGTAACGATGCGGGTCTGGCTGTGGCGGGGCTCAACTTTCCCGGCTATGCCGAGTATGCCGAGGGCCCGGTTGATGGAAAGACCAATATCGCGGCCTATGAGTTTCCCCTGTGGGTGGCAGCGACGTTCTCGACGGTCGATGAGGTCGAGGCCGCGCTGCGCGACACGGTGATTGTCGCCAAATCTGCCGGAGAGGGGCTGGGCGTGTCGCTGCTCCATTGGATTATCGGCGACAGCCAGCGCAGCATCGTGGTCGAGATGATGGCTGACGGCCTGCATGTATACGACGATCCGGTCGACACCCTTGCCAACCAGCCGACCTTCCCGTGGCACATGGAAAACCTGCGCACCTATATCACCGCCACAAGCGATTTTCCGCAGACGGCGACATGGCGTGGCGCCGAGCTTAAGCCCTATGGAGCCGGTGCCGGCATGCGCGGCATTCCGGGCGATTGCTATTCGCCGAGCCGTTTTGTAAAGGCGGCGTACCTCAATGCCAATTACCCGCAAAAGGAGAGCGAGACCGAAAACGTCGTTCGCATGTTCCGCTCGCTCGAGGGCGTGGTGATGATCGAGGGAGCGTCCAGGATGGGCGATGGCAAGTTCGAGAAGACTATCTATACCGGATGCTTTAGCGCGCGCACGGGCAATTATTACTACGCGATGTATGGAGATCCGTCGATTCGCTACGTGAGCCTGATGGATGCCGAGGGCGCGAGCCCCGATAGGCTCGTGGTTCCCGAGCCGCGCCGTTCGTAGCTCACTGGTCCGTTGCGACATAAAACGGCCTCGCACCTCTTATGAGATGCGAGGCCGTTGTCGTCAATGGCTGGTGGCGTGTTAGAAGTTGGCGTCGTTGAACTGGGTGCTCTCGAGTCCGTCGAGTTGCTGTTCGGGCGTATCGGCGACGCTCTCGAGCAGCTCGGTGGGATCGACGTTCATGCTCTTGCCGGCCTCGTTGCCGTTGACCAAGTCGTCCGAGAAAATGTCGACCTCCATTTCCTCGGCCTCTTCGATCTGGACCTCGAGCGGCACCTGGGTGCGCACAAGTTTGACGGCCGGGCGCATGCGGGCAAAGAGCGGTACGTACTCAATGATGATGGCCGAGTTCTCGAGACCGTACCAGCGTGCCGGGCTTCCGCAGGCGCGGCGGACGGCGTACTTGATGGCCATCACGCGGTGGTCATTGCGGTTGATGTCCGTTTCGGGGGCAAGCATCTTGCGCAGCATGCAAAAGCGGAAGTCACCTACGTTGCCGCGCGTCTCGTAGATGGAGTAGGTGTGATGTTGCGGCGGCAGCTCGCCCGATGCCATCAAGTCGCCGACGATCTGACGCAGATAGGCGTTGACGCGCTGGTTGACCTTAAAGCCCAAGTCCAGGCGCACGCGGAACAAAAAGTCCGTGCCAAAGGTCTCGACGGAATACTCGTGCGTATAGGGTTCGTCGGTAACGTGCACGTTGATGAACCAATATGCCTTGGCGCGCTTGGGGTGCTTGTCCAGGATGGAATAGAGCACGTCGCGGTCGAGTGTGAGCGGGTCGGGGCTGTTGGTGAGAAATACCAGATTGTCGGCGAGCACGGGATAGGTCTCGTCATTGCGCAGGCGATTGAGCTGGTCGATGTACTTGGAGACGGGCAGCAGAATCGTCTGCGTGCGCTCGATGGCGGTGCCGCGACGCCACACATACATAAGGCCAAACAGCAGTGCGGCCAAGAAGATCATCACATAGCCGCCGTCAAAGAACATGGTGAGGCACGAGGCGAAAAAGCACAGCTCAATGGCGCCGAAGAGCAGGGCGAAGACGCAGGCGCCCAGCTTGTGCTTGAGAATGCCGGCGATATAGCTCGTCAAAAGCGTGGTGGTCATAAGCATGGTCACGGTAATGGCGAGGCCGTAGGCACTCTCCATGCGCTCGGAGTTTTGGAACAGCAGCACGATGAAGATGCAGCCGACCCACATGATGTTATTGACGAGTGGAATATAGAGCTGACCTTTGGTGTCGCTGGGGTAGTGGATGCGCAGGTGCGGCATAAGGTTGAGGCGCGTTGCCTCGGATACCAGCGAGAACGAGCCGGTGATGAGCGCCTGTGAGGCGATGATGGCCGCCACGGCCGAAAGTACGATGGCAAAGGGGCGTAGGGGCTCGGGGAGCATCATATAGAACGGGTTGACGATATCCATCGCGAGCATCTGGGGGTTGGAGTTATTGGCGAGTAGCCAAGCTCCCTGACCCAGATAGTTGAGGATAAGGGCCGCCTTAACAAATGGCCAGGATGCATAGATGTTTGCCTTGCCCACGTGGCCCATGTCCGAGTAGAGTGCCTCGGCACCGGTTGTCGACAGGAAGACAAAGCCGAGCACCATGATGCCCGAATGGTTGATGGGCGAGAACAGGAACATAATGCCGCGGATGGGGTTGAGCGCGCGCAAGATGGACAGGTTGCCGAGCATGTTGAACAGACCGGCGCCTGCCAGGAACAGGAACCACAGCGTC
>CAUAGV010000186.1 GCA_958428675.1 uncultured Collinsella sp. | reverse complement strand
GCCCGAATGCTGAGCGGCGATCAGTCCGAGGCAAGCTTGGCCCACGCAAAGCAGATGCTCGAAGAAGCTCGAGGCTAAGTTGTATCAGCGGTGTTGGTGGGACAAAATAGACTGAAATTTTTGTCCCACTACGCGTTTTACTCAACGACCTTGTCCGGCTGGATGAGCTCCTCGTAGTAGCTGATATGTTCGCGAGCGTCTTCAATCTCGGGCAGCAGGAAGTTGTAGATAACTTCGATGATCATCGTGGCGCTGATCTTGGAGAACGCAAAGTCGCCCGTCGTCAGCAACGCCTCGTGGTTGACGGTATTAAAAGTATAGTCTGCCAGGCGTGCGAGCGGGGATTTGCTGTCGCTGCTGATGACGACTACGGTTGCACCGCAGTCGCGAGCAGCTTTTGCCATGCGATTCAGTCGGCGCGATTTGCCGGAGTTTGAGATGAGCACGATGACGTCGCCGGGGCGTAGCGTGAGCGCAAACCCGATCGAGGTCTCGCTGATGGTGCTCGCCATGCAGCGAAGGCCCAGCTGCGAAAACTTAAATGTCGCATCGAGCGCGACCGCGTTCGTATTGCCCACAGCCGCAAACTCAATAACCCCTGCATGCTTAAGGGCATGCACAACAGCCGCCAACGTATCGTGGTCGATCCCGTCGATGGTCGCATTAAGCTCGCTCACCTTGGCAGCCAGGATGTTCTTAAGGCTCTGCTCCATATTGTCGAGCGAGACTTCGTCAGTCAGGCCCTCGTTGCGCTGGCTTTCCAAATCCCTCGCCAACGAAAACTGAAAGCTGCGGAAGCTGCCAAAGCCAAGCTTGCGGCAGAAGCGCGAAACGGTCGCCTCGGACGTGGCGGCGGCGCGCGAGAGCTGAGCCGCCGTGAGGCGTGGCGCCTCGGACTGGTGCTCCAATATATAGTCGACAATGCGCTGCTCGGACTCGCTGTATCCCTGATGGGTACTAATGAGGGAAAGTGCGCTCTTGCTACTATCGGTCATGGATGGCTCCTGGTTGGCATGAAAATCGGAATCGTTTTGTAATGTCATAGTATAGGGGGATTTTCAATAACAAGATACACCTTGCCGTTTCAAGTGTTGATGGTAAACTTTCACCTACCGTTTACGGTTATGAAAGAACCTTTCACCTGAGAATTGCGCCTTGTCTCTTCTCACGCGGACGGTAGGTTGGTATCTTTCAGTTGTGGAAAAGCGCGCAAGGACGCGCGTGTAGGGGAGCGCCTGCGGGCGCAAAACTTAAAAAGGAGGGACACATGGCTAAGTTTGACATCATCGCCGCCACCGGTTGCCCGACCGGCATCGCGCACACCTTCATGGCGAAGGAGGCGCTGGAGAAGGCAGCTGCCGAGCGAGGTCTGACCATTAAGGTCGAGACCCATGGCCAGGTCGGTGTCGAGAACGAGCTCACCAAGAGCGAGATCGCCGGTGCCAAGGCCGTCGTCGTCGCAGCCGATAAGGATGTCCAGGCTGAGCGTTTCGCCGGCAAGCCCATGGTTTCCGTCGGTGTTTCCAAGGCCCTGTCCGTTGAGGCCGCCGGTAAGCTGATTGACCGCGCGCTCGCCGCCAAGGGCGACAGCACGGTTGCAGTCGCTGCCGATGTCGAGGACGAGACCGAGGAGAAGGAGTCCATCGGCCACGTCATCTACAAGCACCTTATGAACGGTGTCAGCCATATGCTGGTCTTCGTCGTTGCCGGTGGTGTCCTGACCGCCGTCTCGTTCCTGTGGGGCATTACGTCCTTCGATTCGACGGCGTCTGACTACAACAGCTTTGCTGCGATGCTCAAGATCATCGGCGGCATCGCCATGAACCTCATGGTTCCGGTGCTTTCCGCCTACATCGCCGAATCCATCGGCAAGCGCCCGGCTCTCGTCCCCGGTTTTGTTGCCGGTATGATCGCCATCCAGGGCCTGCCTGTTAACGCTGAGACCGGCATGATCGACGCCGGTGGCGCCGGCGTGGGCTTCGGCTTCCTGGGCGGCATCGTCGGCGGCTTCCTCGCTGGCTATGTCATCCTGCTGCTCGAGAAGGTCTTTGCCGGTCTGCCCAAGAACCTGGACGGCCTCAAGGCCATCTTCCTGTACCCGCTGTTCTCGACGGCCATCGTCGGCCTGGTCATGCTCGGCATTTCCGGCCCCATGGCTGCCATCAACACCGCCATGATGGACTTCCTCAAGGGCCTGTCCGCCTCTGGCGCCGTTGTTCTGGGTCTTGCCATCGGCTGCATGTGCGCCTTTGACATGGGCGGCCCGGTCAACAAGGCTGCTTACGTCACTGGTACTGCTATGCTCACCGAGGCTCTGGCTGCCGGCGTTGGCACCGATACCTACAACTTCGGCACCAACTTCATGGCTGCCGTCTCTGCCGCCTGCATCGTTCCGCCGCTGATCACTACCTTCGCTGTCGTTGTCGGCAAGAAGTACTTCAGCCAGGAGGATCACGACGCCGGTATCGTCAACCTCATTCTTGGTTGCACCCACATCACCGAGGGCGCCATTCCGTTCATGACCAAGAACATCTGGCCGGTCATGCCCATCATGATGCTCGGTTCCTCTATCGCTTCGATCCTGACCATTATGTTCAACGTTCACGATCCGGCGCCTCACGGTGGCTTCCTGGTCCTGCCCGTTGTCGAGAACGGTCCGCTGTGGGTCCTCGCGATCCTCATCGGCGCTGTTGTCGGTGGCATCCTGTTCGTGGCCTTCAAGAAGTACGACTTCGAGAAGAACCAGAAGGCCGCTCCTGCAGCCAAGCCCGTTGAGGCCCCCAAGACCGCTGCCGTCGAGGCCCCCAAGACTGAGGCTGCCGACTTCGTGAAGGTCGAGAATGTCTTTGTCGCCGAGGACTTCGCTTCTCGTGACGAGGCTCTGAGCTTCGTTTCCAACCAGGCTGTCAAGGCCGGTATCGCCAGCGACGCCGACGCCGTGATGAACGCCTTCCTGGCCCGCGAGGCCGAGGGCACCACGGGCATGATGGAGGGCTTCGCCATTCCGCATGCCAAGTCCGACGCCATTACCGAGGCTGCCGTCATCGTCGTCAAGGACGAATCCGGCGTGACCGGTTGGGACACCATGGACGGCGCTCCCGTCAACGTGGCTATCGCCCTGCTCATCCCTGGTGCCCAGGCCGGCACTACGCACCTCAAGATCCTGTCCAAGGTCGCCGAGGCGCTCATGGACGAGGACTTCCGTGCCACCGTCAAGGGTTCCACCGACGCCGCCGAGATCGCCAAGACGATCAACGCCCGCCTGGTCTAATTCCGCAGTACGCGAATAGCATCGCCCCCTGTAACAAAGGCGAGGACTCCCCACGAGCCCTCGCCTTTTTTCATCTCCCTTCTTCTAACTTGCGGTGAAATAAGGACTGTTTAAATGTTTCAACCCTAAAATCAGTCCATATTTCACCGCAACTTAGAAGAAGGGGATAGCGCGGCCCGTCTATCGGATCGTCCGTGCGGACAAATATTCAGCCAGAATTCCGTTCGCACGATATTTCTTGGACCAATCGAGTTCCCGCAGCTCGCCTGCCGGGCGGGGCGGTTAAGTTTGTCGCGAGTTCCGCACGCAAAGGAAAGCACTTAATGTGCTTTCCGTCTTG
>CAUAGV010000185.1 GCA_958428675.1 uncultured Collinsella sp. | reverse complement strand
CGGCTTTGACCTGCTTGTTGTACGCATCGATGTGATCGAGCACGCGCTCCTTGGCCTCAAAGTCGCGCGGGAAAATCTTGACCGAGATGGGGTCTGCCTCGTCCGCATAGCCCAACGTGGTCAGGTTGTTGTCGTAAGTGAGCTTTGACGCCTTGGCATAGCTCATCATGAGCGAACTCAGGTCCTCGGCGTCCATGTTGAAATGGATGGCACGCGCAAAGGCGCTCGCATCCACACGCATAGCGCTCGCCAGGTTGGCAAAACTCGAAGACATCTGCGTTGCCATCTGGTCCATGAGCCCTGCCGCGCCCGCCTTGAGCTGGGACGATACCGTCGACGCTATCTGCTCGCTAATTGTCTTCATCACCTGATTCATAGCCTGCTGCAGATACGGAGCCAGCTGCTTTTGCACATAGTCGGTCATCGCCTGTTGCAGGCGCTCGACCAGGGCATCGCCGCCGAGCGCTTTGAGCTGGGCCAGGATTTGCTGGGCTGCCGTATCACTCTCAAGATACGCCGAGAATGTGGAAGCAAGCTTTGACGCGTCCTTAAGGTCTTCGGGCGTCAGGGCCTTAAACTGATCAGACTGCAAAAATCCCTCAAACAGTTGGTTGGCAAGCGTTCCCACCTGCTGCATTTGCTCGGGCGTGAGTTCCAGACCGCCAAAGATGCCCGAGAAATCTGGTGCCGGCGCTTTGTCCATGATGTCGCTGAAGTCGATGTCCTTCCCAACACCCGAAAGGTCAAGGTCCAGCCCGGACAAGTCGATACCAGAAAGGTCCATACCGCCGGCCGCACTCGAGAGCGCAGACGTATCGAACGAGAACGCATCCTTGAGCGCCGCCTCGTCCACACTGAACATGCTGCCCAGATCCACGCCCTGTTTGGCCTCGCTCTGCAGTTCGGCGAAAGTTTTACCCGTAAAGACATCCGTCTCGGGATGGGCAAGTTGCTCTTGCACAATCTGCGAATCGGCGGCACGCTCCATAAGCTGGCGAGTCAGCGCATGCGTATAGGCAATACCCGGGGACAACGCGCTCGCGTTGGCGGTCTCGTTAGGTCGCACCACGCCCACAACGTGCACGTCAATACCGTCGGCAACCTTGGCGGCCATAAAGTCGGCGTCGCCAGACATGTCAGTCCACATGCCGGTCTCTTCGTTTTTGCGATAGGCATCGGCCGGCGACAACACCTTAAACGTCGTGGACAGCGCATCGTCGTAGGTAAAGTCGGTGCCGGTCTCGGGCGTTTCGACCCCACCGTCAGCCGTCATAGCGCTGTTCACCAGATCGTTGAGCTCATCGATATCCAGCGCACCGATGCTGTAGAGCGTGTAGTCGCCCACCGTGCCGCGGCTCGAAAGCACCATCACGGCTTCGTTGGCAGACGTGGGCCAATGACCGGCGACGACATCGTACTGACTGTCGAGCAGGCTCTGATCGTCGATCATCTCGTTAAAGACCGAGGTTCCCATAGAATCCATGCTCACCGTTGCCGCCGAACTCGCGCCTCCGCTCATGGCCTCGGTCATGGCGTTGGGCACCAGTCGGACAGGCTTCTCATCGCCCTTCCCGGCACGATAGACAACCGGCGATACACCGTAGCCGTACTGAATGGCGTTGACCTCTTTATCGATACCGTCGCCACCGGCATCGAGCCATGCCTTAAAGCTCGTCATGTCGTTGGACTTAACGCTCGCGAACATATCCTTTACGGCCGTGACCACGGGAATCTTATCGGTTCCCTTAGCCTTGCCGCCGACACTGTCGTCGGACGAATCCACGCTTTCAGGCGAGTCATCATCCGCAGCCCCCTGCCCGCCCATCATGGACGACAGGTCGTAGTCCTGCTTGGAGATGGTAAGCGGGTAGCTCGAGAGCGTGTCCTCCTCGACCTTTTTGATGTAACCGTTTACGCCGTTGGAAAGTGCCAGAATCGCCGCAATACCGATAATGCCAATCGACCCCGCAAAGGCCGTCATGGCCGTGCGGCCCTTCTTAGTCATAAGGTTTCGGGCAGAAAGCCCCAGCGCCGTCACAAAGCTCATCGAGGTTTTACGCGTAGGCTTGGCCTCGCGACGCGCGGCCTTTGCTACATCAAAGGGGTCGGAATCGTCGGTAATCTTGCCGTCCGCCAGGTTGACGATGCGCGTGGCGTACTGGTACGCCAACTCAGGATTGTGCGTGACCATGATGACCAGACGGTCGCGCGCAACGTCCTTGAGCAGATCCATGACCTGTACGGATGTCGTTGAATCCAAAGCACCGGTCGGCTCGTCAGCCAGCACAATCTCGGGATCGTTGATCAGGGCACGGGCAATAGCCACGCGCTGCATCTGTCCGCCCGATAGCTGGCTCGGGCGCTTGTTAATGTGCTCGCCCAGGCCGACTTTCTCCAACGCCTCGCGCGCACGCTGGCGGCGCTCGGCATGGCCCACGCCCGTGAGCGTAAGCGCCAGCTCCACGTTTTCCAAAATAGTCTGATGCGGAATGAGGTTATAACTCTGGAACACAAAGCCGATGCGGTTGTTGCGATAGGCATCCCAATCGCGATCGCGAAAGTCCTTGGTCGAGATACCGTCAATCAGCAGGTCACCGGAATCAAAATGATCCAGTCCGCCGATAACGTTGAGCATCGTGGTTTTACCCGAACCCGAGGGACCCAGAATGGCCACGAACTCGTTATCGCGAAAAGCCAGGCTCACGCTGTCGAGCGCCACCTGCGCAAACGACTGCGTAACGTACCTTTTGCAAATACCTTTGAGCTCCAGCATGGACGACAACCTCTCCCGCGCGGGCACGCTCGCCCGCTCTCCCCCGCCGTTCGTATTCGACGCGTTTGTCCTACTCTATCCCCATTTTTTGCCGGCGCCAGTGAGGAATGTAACGAAGCGCGCCAAAAAACGAACGGGACGACACCCAAAAGAAGAGGTCACGAGCGGGACCTCTATATGGTGGAGCTTATCTTGAAAGGTAGCAGACTACTTCGCACAGCGACACACGATCCTCGCTATGCTTTACGCGTTGTTTACTGTTCGCTATTCGCAATCGCCTGGTCGATAAGCTTGTCGAGTGCTGCGCGCTGCTCGGCGGAGCTGATGGCTCCCACGATTGGATCCCCTACGATGTTGCCATTCTGATCGATGACATACGTTGTCGGGAACGAGAACAAATTTGACGTAAACTTACCGGCCTCGCTATCCGACTTGAACCAGATGTTCTTATATGTCACGCCCTTCTTGCTCAGCACGTCCTTGGCGTCTGCAATCTCGCCCTTGTTGCCATCGAGCGTAAAGGAATTGACGCCCACGACCTGGCCGCCCTTCTTGGCAAGCTCCTTATTCAGGTCCTCAAGGTCGCCCAACTCACCCACGCACGGCTTGCAAGTGGTGAACCAGAAGTTCATGACGGTGACCTTGTTCTTAGAGAACAGCTCGTCGCTGTTCACGTCGTTGCCATCCAGGTCCTTGCCCGTAAAGCTGGGGAACTTCGTCGCCTCGCTCGAAGCATTGGCACCAGCCGTCATGCCAGCGGTCGAAGCGTCGACGCTCTCGCCTGCACTCGGCGTGCTTCCACAGCCGGGGAACTCCTTCTCCAAGCTCTCGAGCTTGTCCTCGATCTCCTTGATCTG
>CAUAGV010000184.1 GCA_958428675.1 uncultured Collinsella sp. | reverse complement strand
GCGCTCATCAGCTTCGACATGTCGGAATTCGGCAGCGAGTTCGAGGTCTCCAAGCTCATCGGTAGCCCTCCGGGTTACGTGGGCCACGACGAGGGCGGTCAGCTCACCAAGGCCGTTCGCCGTCATCCGTACTCGGTCGTGCTGTTCGACGAGATCGAGAAGGCGCACCCCGACATCTTCAACATTTTGTTGCAGGTGCTGGAGGAGGGCCGCCTGACCGATAGCCAGGGCAAGACGGTCGACTTCCGCAACACCGTGATCATCATGACGTCCAACGTGGGCGCTCGCGAGATCGCGCAGGATGCGAGCGTAGGCTTTGGCACCACCGGCGAGCAGGGCCTCACGTCGAGTGAGATCCGCGGCCGCGCGATGGGCGAGCTCAAGCGCCTGTTCCGCCCCGAGCTGCTCAACCGTATCGACGACATTGTGGTGTTCCAGAAGCTCTCGGGCGAGAATCTCACCAAGATCGCGCACCTGCTGGTGGACGACCTGCGTCAGCGTTTGATTGCCAACGGCATGAACATCAAGCTCACCGATGCGGCGTACGACAAGATCGTGGCCGAGGGTACCGACCTCACCAACGGTGCGCGTCCGCTGCGTCGTGCCATCCAAAAGCTCATCGAGGACCCGCTGTCCGAGGAGCTTCTGGCCGGCGAGTGGGGCGAGGGCGATACCGTCCTGTGCGACGTGGCCGATGGCAAGTTTGTCTTTAGCCACGGCACGGGCGAGATCCCGGCACCGCGTCCGGCGGGCACGCTCGGCGGCGATACCGCCCCGGCGGCACCGCACACCGGCAACGCCGCGCCCGTGAGCGGCGGCGTGACCTCGGGTCCCGGCGGCATGATGCAAGCCGGTTCCGGCGCGCTGTAGGGCGTGGCGACAATTTGATACGCGCAATCGAGGCGCTCCGGAAAGGGCGCCTCGATTTGTAGAGCTGCGGAAGCTGTGACCGTTACGCTATACGGTCCACCGTTAGCCGATGATGCGAGGGCGCTCGGCGTTTTCGACTGGTTTATGCACGCAAAGTCTGGGAATATACAAGGCGCATGTCTTACTGTCTAACCAGTTGCGCCAAGGAGGCACCATGGACTACAAGATTACCGGCTACGAGCCCGCCCAGCTGTTCCATTTCTTTGAGGAGGTCAGCGCGATTCCCCGTGGGTCTGGCAACGAGAAGGGCATCAGCGATTTCCTGGTCGCGTTTGCCAAGGAGCGCGGCCTCGATGTGTACCAGGACGAGGTCTACAACGTCATCATTCGCAAGCCCGCATCTGCCGGTGCCGAGAATGCCCCGACCGTGATGCTGCAGGGCCACATCGATATGGTGTGCGACAAGTTGGGCTCCGTTGAGCACGACTTTACGACCGATGGTATCGACTTGGTCGTCAAGGACGGCGTCCTCACCGCTAACGGCACCACCCTGGGCGCCGACAACGGCATTGCCGTCGCTCTGATGCTCACTGTTCTCAATGACGATTCGATCGTTCACCCCGCCCTCGAGTGCGTGTTCACCACCGACGAGGAGACTGGCCTGGTCGGCGCCGAGACGCTCGACAAGTCCCAGATTAGCGCCCGCACCATGATTAACCTTGACTCCGAGGAAGAGGGCGTTGCCACCGTCAGCTGCGCCGGCGGCGTCGTCGTTACCTACACCTGCCCGATCGCGCGCGAGCATAAGACCGGTAGTACCCTCACGCTCGACATCTCCGGCCTGCTGGGCGGCCACTCCGGCAGCGATATCAACCTGGAGCGCGGCAACGGCAACCTCATCATGGCCCGCATCATCGACCGCCTGATGGTTGCCGGCGAGCCCGCCATCGTTAGCTTTAACGGCGGCACCAAGGACAACGCCATCAACCGTGAGTGCAAGGCCGTTCTGGTCTACGCCGACCACGCTGCCGCCGAGGCCGCGGCCCAGATCGCAAAGGGCATCATCGCCGACGTCACTGCCGAGCTCGAGGTCTTCGACCCCGGCTTTACTTGCACCGTCGAGATTGCCGACGACGCCGAGGTTGAGGCCATGGACCAGAAGTCCGCGCTTGCCCTCATCCGCGCCCTGCGCCTTGCCCCTAACGGCGTGATTCGCCGTAACGTCGCCACCGACGGCTCCGTCGAGGTTTCCTCCAACATCGGCGTGGTCGCCACCTCCGATGACGAGGTCAAGATTATGCTGTCCCCGCGCTCTTCGATCACCTCGCTGCAGAACGAGTTCAAGGACCGTCTGCAGACGCTGGCCGATGTCCTGGGCTTCGACGCCAAGTTTGAGTTTGAGTATCCCGGCTGGAGCTATGCCGAGCATTCGCCGGTCCGCGAAGTCTTTGTCGAGAGCTATCGAGAGCTCTTTGGCTCCGAGCTGCGCATCGAGTCCATTCACGCCGGCCTTGAGTGCGGCCTGTTTGCCGAGGCTCTGCACGGCCTGGACGCCATCGCCGTGGGCCCGACGCTCTCCGATGTCCATACCCCGGACGAGAGCATGGAGCTCGCTTCTGCCGAGCGCTTCTACGAGCTGCTCATCGACGTCCTCAAGCGCCTCGCTGCGTAAAGGTTGCGCTAGCAGCAGTCCGAGTCACGTGCTAGCGGATTGCAAATGACATTATGAGAGGGGGCACCCGGTCTTTTGCGACGGGTGCCCCCTCTCTTTTGTTTGATAATTGCGAAATTACGGCCACCTAGTCCATTTCTGCCCTGATGAGGTCGAGGGCGCGCTGGCAGTTTTCGCGGACGGGGCCGAGCATATGCTCGCGCAGGTCCGCCATGCCGGGCAGGTCGGCGTATTCGTCCATGACCTCTTCCATGCAAATGGGTACCTCGTAGGCGAGGTCCATCATGGTCGCAAAGCAAAACTTCTCGGATAGCCCGGCATCGGTGAGCGTCGCCTCCAGCGTGGGGTCGCCCATACCGTGGTATCGGCGGATAGCGCCTGGACCGATGCACCCCACACGATTTTCGCCGCCAACGCTCATGGCAAGGCGAGCCCGGCGGCGCATGCGCTCATACGCCAAGCCCGATGCGACATCGTACATACGAGCCATCATGGCTGCGCCGTCGTTTCCAAGGAGCAGGGAATAGTTTTTCGCATGCGCATCCGGTGCGCCGATGATGGCGTTAAAGAAAAGTATCTGCGTAAACAGATACAGGTTAAGTTGATGGTGGCTCGTATTGACGAGGAGTTCCTGAATATCGCGTGCGGTCGGGCCGCCGTCTGCCGTGTACTTTTGTGCGGGCATCACTCCAAGGGCCTGACAGAGGTCTTCTTGATGTAGACGCATGATTGTTCCGCCTTTGACTTTCACGCGGTCATAGCGCTCAACAATGAGGGCGGGTTCGTCCTCAAATAAGCGATACTCAACGTTCGCCGTTGCGATACCCGCGCGCTGGGCGCTTTTCATGCAGACAAACTCATTAAGAGCCTCAAGTTTAAATCCGATAACGCCATTTTTGAAAATATGCGTCGTGGGCGATGAGCCCATGCATTCGCACCAGCGGCCGTTTATGAACGCGAGCGCGAACTTGCCCTGGTTGCCTCCAAGTGACCAACTTTCATCTAGACCCATCCACGATGCATCGCGGTCATCGCTGATCGACTTGAGACGGAGAGCAATTTCGTGGTCGTCTATAGGGCGGTAGTCGCCAGCGCGATGCAGGACGGC
>CAUAGV010000183.1 GCA_958428675.1 uncultured Collinsella sp. | reverse complement strand
TGATGCAGAGGGTGAGAATCGCAAAGGCCTTCTTTTTCATGGTCGTGTCCTCCTCGATCTGTAACCGCCCATGGATTACCTGCCTTTACTGTACGCGTGGACGGCTCGCTAGGGTGGGCCATGTGTCCCATTCTGAGGGCCGGATTTGCGCCGTTAAGTGGCAATATGTTCAGGCGCAAAAGAGGGGAGGACCGATGTTGTCGGCCCTCCCCGGGGTTGGGTGCTCGTTGTTTTAATGGGGCGCATGTGCGCAGGTGCGCGTAGGCGCGTGCGGGTGTCCCGTTACTTGATCTCGATGCTCGAAATCTCGACTTCGCGTGCCTCGGAAACTGCCTCTGCCATGTCATCGGGGAATTCGATGGAGTTGAGGAGCGTCTCGGCTTCTTTCTTGTGAAGGTCGACGTTCCTAATCATGATATAGACGCTTCCCGTGTCGACGTCGGTAAAGAGGTAGGTATAAGTGCCGCCGTTGTCCTTGCACGTTCCGGTGAGCCATGTTCTGCCGTTGTACTCGACGGGGTCGCCATCCTCCCACTGGAACGTTCCAGTATGCCTTTCGGCCTGCTCTGCAAAGGACTCTTCGGCCGTCATCTTCTCTTGCCAAACGGGGATGAAACGGTCGACTGTGGTGTTCTCGTTCTCGGGGAAGGTGAGCTGGACCCTGTCGGCATTCTTGCCGGCGGAGTCGCTTACGCCGACGCCCTCGGGCATCTCGACCGTAAACCAGATGAAGTCGGTCTTCTTGGCGACGGGGGCCTTTTCCTTGCTCTCGCTCTTGGGGGCACTGCCGCCGCCCGATGCGCTCCCGCCGCAGCCGACAAGGGCAAACGCGGCAAAGAGGGCGATGCAAAGGGAAAGGATCGATAGAGTCTTTTTCTTCATGGTGGCGTCCTCCTTGTCTGCCAGGGACATCGTGTGCCGCGGATCGCTGGGGCGGCGGTTGCGCGTGCACATGATGACTTTGTTTGCTGTGCGGTGATTCCTCCATTCGTCGTCCGGTGCCGTGATGAGCGTTGCCCCAACATGGGGCTCCTTATCTATATGTATGCCCCAGTTGCCGTCGTCCGGGAGTCTCGAAAGGTGGGCCATGTGTCCCATGTTTGCGTTGCTGTCGCCTATCGTGTGCCATAGAAATCCGCGATGGCCAGGTGCGCTGACGCCCATGTGCTTATGGGCTAGACTTAGCACCATTATGTGATCGATGCGGTCGGTCGGCGGTTGCCGCTCGACCGATGTATATGACTTGAAGGTGCATGTGTATGAGCCAAGAGATGATGGACAAGACCTGCCGCGGGTTTGCCGAGGCGCTGGCCGCGCGCGAGCCGGTTCCCGGCGGTGGCAGCGCGAGCGCTTTTGTGGGCGCGCTGGGCGCCTCGCTGTGTGGAATGGTTGCCCGCTACGGTGCGACCAATCCCGCGCTTGCTGATCGTGCGGATGACCTGACGCGTGCGTTTGCCCAGGCTGATGAGTTGGCCCAGGAGCTTGTCGAGTTGGTTGCCGAGGACGTTTGTGCCTATGGGCAGGTGTCCGCGGCGTACGGTATTCCGCGTGACGATCCGGCTCGAGCGACCGCGATTCAGGATGCGCTGCATGTGGCCGCTATGCCGCCGTATCGCATTATGGATGCCTGCGGGCGTGCACTGGCGCTGCTCGAGGACATGGCCGACAAGGGTTCGCGTCAGCTGCTGTCCGATGTGGCGTGCGGCGCCGTGTTCTGCCGTTCCGCTATGCAGGGCGCGAGCTTGACGCTCTTCGCCAACACCACATCCATGAAAGACCGGGCGCGCGCCGAGGAGCTCGAGACCGCGTGCGATGAGCTGCTGGACACGTGGTTGCCGCGCGCCGATGCGCTGGCGCGCCGCGCCGCCGACGCTGCAAGGAAGAGGGGATAGCCATGGCTGAACTGCTGAAGGGCGCTCCCGTCGCCCGCGCGTTGACTGAGGAACTTGCTGCTCGCTGCGTGGCTTTGCGCGAGCGCGGCGTTGTTCCGACGTTGGCTATCGTGCGTGTGGGTGAACGCGAGGACGACCTATCCTACGAGCGCGGTGCGCTCAAGCGCTGCGAAAAAGTGGGGATTGAGGCTCGTCGCGTTTTGCTTTCTGCCGATGTTTCGCAGGACGAGCTGTTGGCGGCCATCGAGGACATCAATACCGATTCGTCTGTTCATGGCTGCCTGATGTTCCGCCCGCTGCCCGCCGGCCTTGACGAGGACGCGGTTGCCGCGGCACTCGATCCTGCCAAGGACGTTGACTCCATGACGCCGGTTTCGCTGCTCACCACGCTTTCGGGGCGCGGCGAGGGTTTTGCTCCCTGCACAGCCGAAGCCGTGCTTGCTTTGCTGGATCATTACGGCGTTGAGCTGGATGGAGCTAAGGTTGCTGTGGTCGGGCGCTCGCTGGTGATCGGGCGTCCTGTTGCCGCCATGCTTACGGCGCACAATGCGACCGTGACGACGTGCCATACGCATACGCGCGACCTTGCTGCCGAGTGCCGTGCTGCCGACATTGTGGTTGCCGCCGTTGGACGCGCGCGTACGATTGGCGTGGATGCGGTTCGCGAGGGCCAGACGATCATCGATGTTGGCATTAATTGGGACGAGGCCGCTGGCAAGCTGGTGGGTGACGTCGATTCTGATGCTGCGGAGCCGGTCGTTAACGCCATCACGCCCGTGCCGGGCGGCGTGGGCGCTGTGACGACGGCGATCCTCGCCAAACACGTGATCGAGGCGGCCGAGCGCGCATCGAAATAGGCGTTTTGGGCTGTTTGAGGGGTTAGTTCTATACCCCGTGGACAAAAAATGCCAAATATGAGTACTGTTGCCAAGATAGTCACATATATTTTAGGTCAAATAGGCTCTCTAACGATATTTATTATCGATAGAGAGCCTATTTTATTGGACCTATGAGGAATTACATCATCTAATTTTTGAACAAATGAAGACTTTCGACACCCATACGTAGCAAAATTGCTGTTACTAAATTGGTGACAGTACTCATATTTGGCATTTTTTGACCACAGGGGTTGCCAGCGCCGTGGTTTCGCCCTTTCTGCGCCGAAGCGATACACTGTTGCCGTTTGATTTCTTCGCTCAAGGAGGATGCGCATGCCGTGCACAACGATTTTGGTCGGTAAAAACGCAAGCTACGACGGGTCGACCCTGGTCGCGCGTAACGAGGACTCGTCCAACGGGGTGTTTGAGCCCAAGCGCATGCGCGTGGTGCATCCCGACGAGCAGCCGCGCGTCTACACGAGCGTCCTGAGCCACCTGACCGTTGAGCTGCCCGATAACCCCATGCGTTACACGAGCGTCCCCGATGTTGTTCCGGGCCACGGCATCTGGGCCGAGGCCGGTTTCAACGAGCTCAATGTGGGCATGTCCGCAACCGAGACGCTCACCACCAACGAGCGCGTTCGCGGCGCCGACCCGCTCGTCGACTACGTGCCCGCCAAGGGCAACGAGGACGAGGACGGCTATGTTCCGGCGCAGCCCGGCGGTCTGGGCGAGGAGGACATGGTGACCCTGGTGCTGCCATATGCCAAATCCGCCCGCGACGGCGTACGCATTCTGGGTGACCTGCTCGAGCGCTATGGCACCTACGAGAACAACGGCATCGCCTTTAGCGACGTGGACGAGATCTGGTGGCTCGAGACCATCG